>NZ_DASXHW010000384.1:0-3099 GCF_036488105.1 Mycobacterium sp.
GAGCGGGACCAAGGCAGCCCGCGAGCAGGAGATCACACAGCAGGCCGCGCGCGAGCTCGCCCGCCTTGACGTAGCGCCGGTCACCGACCCGCTGACTGAGCTCGCCCGCCTCGCAGGGCAGGCTGTCGCCTGGAAAGACGCCATGGCGGAGAAGGTCAACGAGCTCAGCAGCATGCGGTACGAGAACCAGAACGGCGGCGAGCAGCTCCGCGCCGAGATCGCCCTGTGGGAACGCGCCCTCGACCGCTGCGTGGCGACGCTGACGGCGATGGCGAAATTGAACATCGAGGAGCGCCTGGCGGGGATCCGCCAGCAGACCGCCGACATGCTCGAGCGGGCACTTGACGCCGCGCTGAAGGCTTCGGGAGCGGACCGCGACGGCCGGCAGCGGGCACGGGAGGAGTTCCGCAAGAACCTCCGTGTCGTCGCCTAGGCGCCGCGCATGACAGTTCTGCACGTGCCGGACCAGGCCGACCTCCTCGCCCTCGGCGTATTCGGCAGGCGGATGGACGAGGCCCCGGCTGATCCCCGTGCGGAGTGGCACCGGATCGCCCGCCCGGACCAGCGGCTCCCGGATACCGCGTTCCGCGTTCTGTACTTCCAGGGCGGCCGTGGCAGCGGCAAGACGCGCTCCGGGGCGGAGGGGTTCGCCGACATCATCAACGAGGACCAGGAGCCGGAAGGCCAGTTCGGGGTGATCGGCCCGACGTACCGCGACGCGTGGACGGTCCAAGTGGAAGGCGAGTCCGGTTTGCTCCGGGCGCTCGGCACGACCCCGGGTGAGGTGAAGCAGGGCAAGTCGAAGGTCGTCGCGTACGCGCACAGGTCTTACGGGGAGATCGGCCTGCGGGACGCGTACGGCGCCCACGTGATCTTCGTTGACTCCGCTGACGACGGGGCGATCCGGGTTCAGGGCAAGAACCTGCGCGGGGCGTGGTGCGGCGAGATAGGCCTGTGGACCCGGTGGGCCACGGCATGGGACGAGTCGATCAAGTTCGCGGTCCGTAAGGGCGACGCCAAGATCATCTGCGACGGCACGCCGAAAGTGTCCCGTCCCGCCCGTGCTCTGATCCGGCGGTTCCTGCGCGGCGAGGAGCCGGGCGTCGTTGTCCGGCGCCTGCGGACGATCGACAACGCCGCGAACCTCTCAGAGGCGTTCTACGACTCCGTGATCGGCGCGGCGAAGGGCACCCGGCTCGAGCGCCAGGAGCTTGAGGGCGAGCTCCTCGACGACGTGGAGAACGCGCTGTGGACGCGCAGTCTTCTCGAGCGCATCCAGGTCCCCGCGGTGGGTGCCGAGGGCGGCATCCCGTACCTGTTCAACGCGGTCATCGGCGTCGACCCGTCGGACGGCAACGAAGACAGCGACGAGCAGGCGTACACGGTCGCAGGCAAGGGCTCTCCCGATGACCGTCACCTTTACGTGGCCGAGAACTGGGGCGGCCAGATGGCCCCGGCGGCGTTCGCCCGCAAGGTCATCCTGAAGGCCGTCGAGTGGAACGCGCGGATCATCGTGGAGAAGAACCACGGCGGCGCGTGGCTGACCACCACGTTCCACCAGGTGATGAAAGACCTGGACGCGGCCGGGAAGATACCGGGCGGCCACATGCCGCGGGTGGAGACCATCCACGCATCGCAGGCCAAGCGGACCCGCGCTGAGCCTGTGAGCGCCATGTACGAGCGTGACCTGGTGCGCCACTGCTACCAGGTGGAGAAGTACCAGGCGGCGGACCGGGCGACGGGCGAGATGGTATGGCACTCCGACCGCAAGGGCATGGTCGACCTGGAGGACCAGCTTGCGACGTTCACGGGGGCGCAGGGCGAGCGGTCACCGGACAAGCTGGACAGCCTCGTCTGGTCGCTGACCCCGTTCCTGAACGCCTCGTTCGGTCCTCCCGGTTCGCCCGGTGTCCGCAAGTGGGCCGGGGCTGCTGAGCTTGACGCCATGGGCCAGTCACCGGAGGCGGCGATGCGGAAACGGAGGCAGGTTCCCGGTGCCCCCGGAGGGCGGCAGGAGGCCCCGGAGGACGCGCCGTGGGACTTGGACGGGTTTTCGCCTAGCGATGAGGCGGACAGGCCGCAGCGGGGGAACGTGCGCACCTGGCGGTAAGGGTTACGGAATTCCGGAATTCTGATATACTCACCGTCATGAGCCGTGTCTACTTCCACTCCCCGTCGGGCGAGGCTGAGCTTTGGGGCGGCGAACGTGCCCACCTCAGCGGCCTGTGCAACCGCGTCACGCTCGGCCTGCTGAACGTTCGGCACAACGGCGAGCGCATCGCCGAGTTCATCGACGTGAGCGGCGAGGGTTCCTACCTCGCCCGTCCCGAGCCGCGCGACTTCGCCGCCTACAGCCGGTGGGTGACGTCAGTGGAGACCGCGATTACTGTCGGGATGAACAGCGCCTTCGCCTGGAAAGGCCGGCCGCTGTCCATGTTCACGCTGGAACTGAACACCGCGCTGCGCGCCGGCGGCAACCCGCTGAAGCTCGCGGCGCGCATCCACGGGCAGTGCGAGATCCACGGCTGGTGCGAGGGCACCGACCGCGCATGGCTCGCGGGCATCATCGACGAGGGGCTTGAGTCCGGCGTGCTCCGCCAGAACACCGGCTACCCGAACCGCAGCGAGGACTGGGAAGGCGTAGCGCGGTTCCTCCGCGAGCGCGACGACGAGCCGGTCGTCCTCTCCTACTCGGTGACTGACGGCTTCCCGAACCGCTACGAGGCCGGGTGGGAACCGCCGCCCGGAACCGACCTCAGGCCGTCGTGGTGGTCAGCCGACGAGTGGGCGAAGCTCAGCGAGGAAGAGCGCGAGGACTACCACTCCGAGGCCCGTGACGAGCTGTGGGGCGAACTGCCGTCCGCCGCGCAGTGGCGTATCGCCATGGACGCGCTCCGCGCCAAGTCCGGCGGACTGCGGCTCGACCCCGCGAAGTGGGACGGCTTCACGTTCGGCCACGAGCTTTCCGCCTTCGACCTCCTCGCCCCCGACTACGCCGAGCGCCTCGACCGCGCCCTGCTTCCCGCTGATGATGGCGCGACCGCGGACGCCTGACGGCCGCCGCGTGCCGGTCTCGTTCAAGCTCACCGACGCCGAGGC
>NZ_DASXHW010000387.1:0-8116 GCF_036488105.1 Mycobacterium sp.
GCCACGGAGGCCGATTCGTCGTCCTAGAGTCGGCTACGTGTCGTTAGTGAATACCGCTCAGGGACCTGTCAATACCACCGATCTCGGCGTCACGCTCATGCATGAACACGTGTTCATCATGACCACCGAGATCGCGATGAACTACCCGGAGGCATGGGGCGACGAAGACAAACGGGTGGCCGATGCCATCGATCGGCTCAACGAACTGAAGTCGCGCGGCGTCGACACCATCGTCGACCTCACCGTGATCGGGCTGGGCCGCTACATCCCCCGCATCGCCCGGGTCGCCGCGGCCACCGACCTGAACATCGTCGTGGCGACCGGCCTCTACACCTACAACGACATTCCATTCCGCTTCCACTACGAGGGCCCGGGCGGGATGCTGGGCGGCCCTGAGATCATGACCGACATGTTCGTCCGCGACATCGAGGAGGGGATCGCCGACACCGGCATCAAGGCCGGCATCCTCAAGTGCGCCACCGACGAGCCCGGCATCACCCCGGGCGTCGAGCGGGTACTGCGTGCGGTCGCCCAGGCGCACAAGCGCACTGGGGTACCGATTTCCACGCACACCCATGCCGGACTGCGACGCGGGCTCGAGCAGCAGAAGATCTTCGAGGAAGAGGGCGTCGACCTGAGCCGGGTGATCATCGGTCACTCCGGCGACAGCACCGACGTCGGCTATCTCGAGGAGCTCATCTCCGCCGGCTCCTACCTCGGGATGGATCGATTCGGCATCGACGTGATCCTGCCGTTCGAGGAGCGGGTAGGCATAGTGGTGCAGATGTGCGAGCGCGGCCACGCCGACAAGATGGTGCTCTCGCACGACGCCAACTGCTACTTCGACGCGCTGCCCGAGCAGCTGGTGCCGCAGATGGCGCCGAACTGGCACTACCTGCATATCCACAACGACGTGATCCCCGCGCTCAAACAACGCGGTGTCACCGACGAGCAGCTGCACACCATGCTCGTCGACAACCCGCGCCGCATCTTCGAGCGGCAGGGCTCTTACCAGTGACGGGAGCCGAGCTGGTCCCGCCGATTGGCGTACAGATCTCCGCGCTGGCCTCGCTCGCCCCCGACGAACCGGCCGTCACGTGTGACGGGCGCACGCTGACCCGCGGCGAACTCGACCGCTCGACGAACCGGTTGGCCCGCGCTTACGCCGCGCGTGGTGTCGGAGTCGGCGACTACGTGACGATGGTGCTACCCAACTCGATCGAGTGGGTCCAGGCCGCGGTCGCGTGCTGGAAGCTGGGCGCCGTGCCCCAGCCGCTGTCCGCGCGGCTGCCCGACGCCGAGCTGGCCGACCTGCTGGAACTGCGGCCGCCGACCTTGCTGGTCGGCCGCGAGCACCCCGAAATAACAAGCATTCCAACAGGTTTCGTTCCCGACCCGGAATTGTCCGACGAGGCACTACCGGAGGCGGTGTCGCCGGTCTGGAAGGCGATGGGGTCAGGCGGCAGCACCGGGCGGCCCAAGCTGATCGAGTCCGGTGGCGACAGCCGGATCCCCGCCGCCATCGGCTATCCGCTGGGTGCGCAAGAGGGCGACACCACGCTGGTGCCGGTGCCGCTGTCGCACAACACCGGGTTCACCACCGCCACCATCGCTTTGCTGATGCGCCACCACCTCGTGCTGATGAGCCGGTTCGAGCCGGAGAATTTCCTCCGGCTGATCAGCGACCACCGCGTCACTTTCCTGACGACGGTGCCGACCATCATGCAGCGGGCGCTGCCGGCCTACCACGACAACCCCGATGCCTACGACCTGTCGTCGCTTCGCCGGTTCTGGCACCTCGGCGCGCCATGCCCGCCCGCCATCAAACAGGCCTGGATCGACCTGCTCGGGCCCGAGAAAGTCTGGGAACTCTACGGCGGCACCGAATTACAGGCGTTGACGTTCATCTCCGGGGACCAGTGGCTGGCTCACCGTGGCTCGGTCGGCATCGTCGTCGCCGGCGAGATGAAGGTGCTCGACGACGACGGCAACCCGTGTCCACCCGGCGAAGTAGGCGAGATCTACATGCGGCCCAGCCCGGGCAGCGCACCCACCTATCGCTACGTCGGCGCCACCGCGAAATCGCGCGACGGCTGGGACTCGCTCGGTGACCTCGGCTACTTCGACACCGACGGGTTCCTGTACATCTCGGACCGCCGGGTCGACATGTTCACCGTCGGCGGCCGCAACGTGTACCCGGCCGAGATCGAAGCCGCGCTCTCCGAGCATCCGGATGTGCTGTCCTGCTTGGTTGTTGGTGTGCCACACGAAGATCTGGGACAGGTGCCGTACGCCTTGGTTCAGGCTGGCTCGGCACTGGACGAGCAGACGGTGCAGGCGTTTCTGCGCGAGCGCATCGCCGGTTACAAGGTGCCCGAGACCGTCGAGTTCGTCGACACCCCGTTACGCGATGACGCCGGCAAGGCACGCCGCTCCGCGGTCCGCAACGAGATCATGGCGCGATTGCGTCTTCTTGACGCGGGCTGACGGCATCGCCAACCCCCTGGGTGGCTGGTTGCTTGGTGCGGGATTCCCAGCGCCGCAACGCTTCCCGGCACGGTGATTCGACGAGCGCATAGCTCACTGCGGCGATGGCGATACTGAACACCAGTGTCAGCGCCAGCACCTCGGGCATGTGTCCCCGGAACGGGAATTGACCGATCACCGGGAACACCATCGTCAGCGCGGCAAGGTGCCAGATGAAGATGCCGTACGACCAGCGTCCGAGCGTCACCATCGGGGCGCTGCCCAGCAGCCGATGGCTTTCGTCGGGCCGGTCGAGCACCAGCGGCGCCACCAGACCCGCCGCCACCAGCGCCCCCATCGCGGTCTTCACGGTGAATTGGGCGGCGCTGCTAGGAACCAACCCGGCGGGGCCGGCCAGCGGCGAGGCGGCCACCAGGTAGGCCGCCACCACCACGACGGCCATCGCCAGCCGGCGTCGCGCCAGCCGGTGCGGCCACCCGAGCGGGGTGTGGATCCACTCGGCCAGCAGCATGCCCGCGGCGAACCAGGAGAAGAACGCCGGCGGCCACGTCAACGGGTTGAGGCCGGCCGGAGCGGCAAACGGGAGCCAGCCCCAAAACCAGCTCGCGACAGCCAGAACGGCGATCGCCGGTACCCGGGCGCGGACCGGTAGTCGTGCCGCCAGCATCGCGAGTATCGGCAACGCCAGGTAGAAGGTGATCTCGACCGACAGGCTCCACATCTGAGTCAGTCCGGCGGTCAGCGTCAACGGGACATACACCTGGGTTAGTGACAGATTCGCCAGCCATACGGTCAGATTCGGGTGATTGCCGTCCGGCAGCAGGGTCAGAATCACGACGACGGCAACCAGATAGGCCGGCATGATGCGGACCACCCGCGATCGCAGGTAGTGACCCGTGGACGGGCGCCAGGCGAGACCGCGCGCGGCCGCCGCATGACTGCGCCACAACAAGAAGCCCGACAATGCGAAGAACACCGCCACCGCCAGATCGAAGCGGCCGAACAGCCGACCGTCGATCCCGCTGGAGTGCCCGGTGTCAAACGCGACGTGGGTGATGACGACGCCGATCGCCGCGCAGGCCCGCATACCTTCGACGGCGGGCAGGAAGCGCCGAGTGCCGCCGACCTGCTCGCTATCCGTCATGGTGACAGTCTGCCCGGAGAATGGGGTTCACCCGATTTACCCGCCGTGGGGACATAAAGGGCGACCTTAAATAATGCTGTTAGGGTCGAACGAGTTTTGCTTGGCTGCTGCAGCGTAAGCGGGTAGAACCCCAGGTCGCGGGGGTTCGGGACGGAACAGGTTTTGGTGGCCTGAACCGAACGAGACCAGAAGGAGGTCACGGCCACGTGAACCGAGCAGTCATGTTGCGGATGGCCGCGTGCGGGATCATGGGACTCGGAGCCGCGTTGTTGATCGCCGCGCTGCTGTTGTGGACCTACACCGGTAGCAGGATCACCAAAATTCCGCTCAATCTGGACGCGACGTTGATTGGCGAAGGCACTGGGACCGCGGTAGACACCGCCTCGCTGTACAGCCCGAAGCTGGTGGTCGATAAGAACGTGCCGCTGGTCTCGCAGCAGCAGATCGACGTCGAATCTCCCGCCAACGCCGATGTCGTCACGTTGCAAGTGGGCGCCTCGGTTCGGCGCAGCGACAAGCAAAAGGATTCCGGGCTGCTGCTCGCCCTGGTCGACACCGTCACCCTCAACCGGAAGACCGCGTCAGCGGTGTCCGACGACACTCACCCCGGCGGCGCGGTGCAGAAGCCGCGCGGGTTCAAGGATGAAAGCCCGGCCACCAACATCGCGTTGCCACACGACGGCTTGTCCTACCGATTCCCGTTCCATACCGAGAAGCGCTCGTATTCGTACTTCGATCCGATCGCTCAGAAGGCCTTCGAGGCCAACTACACCGGTGAAGAAGACGTCAACGGCCTGACCGCGTACAAGTTCACCCAGGACGTCGGCTACGACGCCGACGGCAAGTTGGCTGAGCCGATCAGGTACCCGTCGCTGTACGCCGACGATGCGGACAGCAAGGTCACCAACACCGCGTTCATGTGGGGCCTGCCGGGCGATCCGGACGAGAAGATCACCATGACCCGCTATTACGCGGCGCAACGGACGTTTTGGGTGGACCCGGAATCGGGGACCATCGTCAAGGAAAAAGAGCGCGCCAATCACTACTTCGCTCGCGACGCGCTGAAGCCCGAGGTGACGCTGGTCGACTACACGATCACCTCCAACGAGGCTTCCATCGAGTCACAGGTCAACGCGGCGCGCGATGAGCGCGACCGGTTGGCGCTGTGGTCCCGCGTCCTGCCCATCACCTTCACCGCGGCCGGCGTGATCGCGCTGATCGGCGGGCTGTTGCTCGGCTCGTTCAGCTTGCGGACCGAGACCGCGCTAGCCGAACCCGACGTGGACGCGGCCGACCAAGGTGGCTTCTTCGGCCGCGGCGAGCCACCGCCCGCGCGAGTTCCGGGTGCCGAAGCCGAGACCGAGAAGATTCCCACTCCGCCCAAGGACGTCAAGCGAGAGCAGGGGCCGCCAAGCTCGGGAGGTCCTTCGACGTCGGGTCCGCCCGACCTGTCCTAGCTAGCTGGACGCGTGCGGGCGGCACCCCACTGGGCTCTGCGCTGGTCCCGTCCCGGGTACGCGCTGGCGCTGGCGCTGCTGGTGGTGGCGCCGCTACTGAGCCCCGGCTATCTGCTGCTGCGCGACGCGGTCTCCACACCGCGGTCCTATCTCTCCGATAGCGCCCTCGGGCTGGTTTCGGCGCCCCGGGCCACGCCACAGGATTTCGCGATCGCGCTGGCCTCGCGCTGCATCGACGGCGGCCTGGTAGTGAAGGCATTGCTGGTCGTTGGACTGTGGTTGGCGGGCTGGGGCGCGGCTCGACTGGTCGCGCAGGTGTTGCCGGAATCCGGTGCCGGCGGCCAATTTTCGGCGACCACACTGGCGATCTGGAATCCTTACGTCGGCGAACGACTCCTGCAGGGACACTGGAGTCTACTGCTCGGCTACGGCTGCCTGCCGTGGGTAGCTGCCAGCGTGCTGACGCTTCGATCAAGCGAAAGCACCTCCTGGCCCAGCATTTTCGGACTGGCATTCTGGATTGCGCTGGCCGGGCTTACCCCGACCGGCCTGCTTCTTGCCGGCACAGTTGGGTTGGTTTGCGTCGCGGTGCCGGGTACTGGAACTTGCCGCTGGCGTTGCGCCGCAATCATATTGGCCGACGCGGTGGCGGCGGCGCTGCCGTGGTTGACCGCGGCGGCACTGGGTCTGTGGTCGCCGGATCACGTGTGGGCTCGTGCGCCAGGTGTTGCCGCGTTCGCGGCACGGGCCGAGCCCGGTCTGGGCACCCTGGGCAGTCTGGCCAGCCTGGGTGGCATCTGGAACAGCGATTCCGTGCCAGCCTCGCGGGCAACGCTTTTCGCAGTCTTGTCGGCGGTTGTGCTGCTCGCGGTGGTTGCGGCGGGGGTCGTCACGCTGACGCGTCACCGGGTAGCGCTGCCGTTGCTGATACTGGCGATGGCATCGGTGGTGATACCCGCGGCGATGGCCACCGGCCCGGGACTGGCCGTTCTGCACACGCTGGTCGGCACCGCACCCGGCCTGGGCGTGCTGCGCGACGGGCAGAAGTGGGTCGCGTTGGCGATGCCCGGCTATGCGCTGGCCGCCGCGGGCGCGGTGCTGGTGTTGCGGCGCTGGTTGCGGCCCGCATCCGCCGCGCTAGTGTGCTGCGCCGCGCTGCTGCTGTCGCTTCCCGACTTGGCTTGGGGCGTAGGGGGAAAGCTCGACTCGGTGCGCTATCCGAGCGACTGGCCGACCGTTGCGGCGGCGATCAACCGCGAGCCTGCAGAGGTCGCGGTGTTGCCGGCCGACACCATGCGTCGATTCGCCTGGTCCGGTCCGGCGCCAGTGCTGGATCCGCTGCCGCGCTGGCTGCGCGCTGACGTCCTGACCACGGGCGACCTGACCATTTCGGGGACGACGGTTCTCGGTGAGGGAAACCGGGCCCGCGATGTGCAACAGCTGCTGTTGGCCGGTGGCGATTCGGTTGATCTCCGTCGGGCCGGCGTCGGATGGCTGGTGGTCGAGTTGGGCACACCCGGCGATATGGGTTCGGCCGCAGAGACATTCGACCGGTTGCCGGTGGCTTACCGCGGACGGGACCTGGCGTTGTACCGCGTTGGCGGCGCTACAGCCGGTGCGTCGACGGGCCGGCGGACGACGGTCGTGATCGCGCACTTGGCGTGGCTTGCCATACTGATCGCCGGAGCGGTCGGCGCTACCGTAACTAGTCGGCGGCAACAGGCTCGTTCGGCAGCGGGTGACGACGAGGGCGGGACACCCTAGGAAGGCCTCACCGTTACACCACGCCGGTGACGCGGTTGCCGGCGACCACCGACTCCAGCACCGTACGCATCGCGTCCGCGCTTTGCTTCCAAGAGAATTCGGCGCTACGCGCTTGCGCCTTGGCGCCGAGCTGATCGCGCAGCACCGCATCGGTGAGCAACTGCTGAAGCCGACCCACCAGTTCATCGTGGTCGTCGACCAGCACGCCGGTCACTCCATCGATGATCGAGTCGGCCAACCCGCCGGATGACCGGTAGCCGATGGTGGGCACCGCGTGCTGGGCCGCCTCGATGACCGCCAGACCCCAGCCTTCTTTGCGTGACGGCAGCACGTGCACCCAAGCCTGTTGCATGACATGGTGTTTGGCGGCGTCATCGACGTGCCCGTGAAATGTGACCGCGTCGCTGATGCCCAGCCGCGTCGCATGATCAGTCAGCCGATGAGACCACCACCCGCCGCCGACGATGTCGAGATGCAGGTCGGGAATCGAGGATCGCAGCTGGGCCACCGCGGTCAGTGCATCTTCAATCTGCTTGTGCGGCACCAGCCTCGACAGCACCAGCACCCGCGGCGTCCCCGCCCGCGGGCCTGTCAGCGACGGCGCGGGGGCCTGGTCGAGGCCGTTGCGCACCACGGCGATTCGCTCGTTATCCACCCCCAGGCCGACCAAGTCGCGGGCCGACGGCAGTGACACCGTCACATACTGGTTGCGGCGATGCAGCTTCGGCGAGAGCCACGATTCGACGAACCAGCCGAGCCTGCTGAAGAACCAGCCGGCCACCGGCCACTGCTCGCGATGGCAGTGGTGCACCAGCACCGCGACCCGACGGCCGTAGATCAGCCGGGCCACGAAAGGCAAACCGTTCTGGGTGTCGACGACCACGTCCGGTCGCACCCGTCGCAGCGGACCGATGCCGAGCCTGGCCGCCGCCATCGCCAACAGCGCCCACACGTAGACCGAGTACCGCCCGCCCGCACGGTGGATGCGCACGCCGTCGACGACCTCGCGCCGCGCCGCGCCTGGGTAGCGCGCGGTCCGCAGCGTGACGTCGACGTCGGCAGCGGCCAGCTGGGCGCCGATGCGCTGCAGGTAGGTCTCACTCCCGCCGCCCTGGGGGTGTCCGGTATCGCGCCAGCACAAAAGCAGCACCGAGCGCACACCAGACATCCGGACAGCCTAGCGATGCGGGGGCTTTAGGGTTGGCCGGTGGCCGTGACAGACCAGTTCGCGCGGCGGGCGACGTTGGGTCGCTCGGTGCGGCTG
>NZ_DASXHW010000549.1:0-1545 GCF_036488105.1 Mycobacterium sp.
CTGCACGTAGTGCACCTCGTGTCCGAGGTCCAGCCACAGCCGGTGGATCAGATCGAACGCCAGATAGGTTGCGGCGTGGCCGAGATGGGTGGCGTCGTAGGGCGTGATCCCGCAGACGTACATGGTGGCGGCCGGCCCGGCCGCAACCGGGCGTACCTGGCGGTCGGAGGTGTCATACAGCCGCAGCTCCGGGCCGCGTCCCGGCAACGCCGGTATCGGTGCGGCGGACCAGGATTGCATACCGTCGACTGTAAAGCGTTGGCTAGCTGTACTGACCTGAGAGGTTAGGTACGCGGGTGGCGGGTGGTTGTCCGCCGAGTGCGGTGTGGCCGCGGTGATGATTGTAGGTGTGCAGCCAGATCGGGAATTCGTCGCAGCGTTCGGCGTCGCTGCGGTAGAGCCGGGCGTAGGCCCATTCGTCGGCCAGGGTGCGGTGGAACCGCTCCACTTTGCCGTTGGTTTGGGGTCGATAGGGTCGGGTGCGCCGGTGCTGAATGTCCCCGAGGGCGTCAGCGAATGTGTTTGAACGGTAACAGGATCCGTTGTCAGTCAGCACTTTCCGTACAGTAATTCCACATTGAGTGAACCAGTCGTTGGCCCGTAACCAGAACCCTGCGGCAGTGTCTTTGCGTTCATCGGTGAGCAGTTCGCTGTACGCCAGCCGAGAATGACCGTCGATAGCGGTGTGCAGGAAGTGGTGACCGCGCAGCGGGTGGTAGCGCTTGCTTTTGACTCCGCTGCTTTTGTCGGCACAGGAGTTGCGGTTGCCCGCGGTGCGACCCAGCATCCGCCAGCCACCGCCGGCCGGGATCTTGCCGAGCTTCTTGACATCGACATGGACCATGTCCCCGCAGCGGGCCGGTTCCATGCGGCGGATGACGCGCCCGGTCGGACGGTCCAACCACCGCAGTTTGGCCAGCCGGTAGCGGGTCAAGACGCGGTGCACCGTCGAGGGGTGCAACCCCAACAGATAGCCGATTCGCGCGGGTCCCCACCGGCGCAACACCCGGACTTTGATGATGCGGCGCTCGGTACGAGTCGGGGTCCGTCCTGGTGAGCGGCGCGGCCGCGAAGACCGATCCACCATCCCCGACTCCCCATAGAGGCGGTAGCGCCCAGCCCAGCGGGCAGCCGTGGTCGGTGACACCTGGAACCTCTCGGCAGCCCGTCGCAGCGGCCACCGATCATCCACGACACAACGAGCCAGCCGCAGACGGCCGGTTTCTGACAGTGGGGCATTACGGTGGGACACGAAGACCTCCGATGGTGAGTGCTTTCCTAGACAGCTCGCACTTCACTCGGAGGTCTTCGTCATGTCACCACGCCACGCCGTTACCAACGTCTGTGGTCAGTACAGCTAGCTGAATAAGTGGCTGCGGGTCGCACGTCGACGGCGTCGGTAGCCTGGTGGGATGTCTGGCTACGAGAGCGCCGCGGTGGAACCGCACCCGCTACTCGCCCAGCTCTCGGCGCTGCATCAATTCCGCGTCCAGGTCGACGTCGCCGTCGTCGTGGTGGTGCTGGCGGGGGCGAACTTGCTGGCGC
>NZ_DASXHW010000552.1:0-8897 GCF_036488105.1 Mycobacterium sp.
CTGCACGTAGTGCACCTCGTGTCCGAGGTCCAGCCACAGCCGGTGGATCAGATCGAACGCCAGATAGGTTGCGGCGTGGCCGAGATGGGTGGCGTCGTAGGGCGTGATCCCGCAGACGTACATGGTGGCGGCCGGCCCGGCAGCAACCGGGCGTACCTGGCGGTCGGAGGTGTCATACAGCCGCAGCTCCGGGCCGCGTCCCGGCAACGCCGGTATCGGTGCGGCGGACCAGGATTGCATACCGTCGACTGTAAAGCGTTGGCTAGCTCGCCAACCGGATGGCACCCAGCAACAGATCCGCGAGTTCGGCACGACACATCAGGAAATCGGGCAGGTACGGGTCGGGACGGTTGTAGATCATCTCCGAGCCGTCCAGCCGCGAGGCGTGCATGCCCGCCGCCAGGATCACGCCCGCCGGAGCAGCCGAGTCCCACTCCCACTGGCCGCCGGCATGGATGTAGGCGTCGGCGTCGCCGCGCACCACCGACATCGCTTTCGCTCCGGCCGAACCGATCCGGACGAACTCGACGTCGAGCTGGCGGGCCAGGTAGTACAGCACGGCGGGCGGCCGGTTGGAGCTTGCGGTGATGCGGATCGGCCCGGAATGCGTTGTCGTGGGCGCGCTGACGGTGTCGCTGCGATGCAGCTCCCCCATCGCGGGCAAGGCGACGGCGGCGTCGGTGATCGTTCCGTTGGGCCCACCGTGGCGCTGCCACAGCGCCACGTGCACGGCCCAGTCGTCGCGCCCCTGCCAGGAGAATTCGCGTGTTCCGTCCAGCGGGTCGACGATCCAGACCCGGTCGGCCCGCAATCGGTTCAAGTCGTCGTAGGCCTCTTCGCTGAGCACCGCATCGCCCGGGCGTTCGGCGTGCAGTCGTCTGAGCAACAGCGCGTTGGCTTGGCTGTCGCCCTCATCTCCGAGCAGCCACGGGTGGTCGAAACCCACCCGGTGGCGCACCTTCAGCAACAGCTTTCCAGCCTCTTCGGCAAGGCTGGCGGCCAGCGCCGCGTCGCTGAGGGGCTCAGGGGTCACCGATCCAGTATCACCGACGGGAGCGGCCCGCCATGCCATCCACGACGCCCATTGCGCTCAGCGGTGCGCCACGATCCAGTTGTCGGTGAAGCGCTGCACCGCGCTGATCTCGTCGCCGAGCCGGTTGACGATGAAGTTTTCGACCTGACCGCCCACCAGTGGGATGTTCACTCGCACGGTGGTGCTGAAGTCCAGCCGGGCACCGGTCGCCAACGAGACCAACATCACCTTCCCGATCGCGGACACCGGCGCGCCGGGAACCGCCACCTCGATCGTGCCGCGCGCCTGCCCGTCGCCGCTCGGGTGCCAGGTCTCGGTGCGGGCCATCTCCAGATCGCCGGGTGCCAACGCGGCGACCACCTTCGGTAGCCGATTGGCGAACAGGCTGACCGTGAGGGCCGCGGTTACCGACCCGTCGTCGCCGACCGTCAGCCCATTCAATGTGGCCGTACCGCCGTCGAAGGCGGCCAGCCTGGCCTGCCAGTACTGGTCGTCGCCGAACGCCGCCAGGATTTCATCGACGCTGACGGGGGCGTCCAGCGACAGCGCCAAGGATCGCGGCATCGAGCGCCTTAGAACGCGGGCCAGGGAATCGGGCGGTGCCGGTCCGGGCCGGGCATCACCGGGTGCGCGAGCAGCACGCGGGCGCGCAACCGCAGCGCCGCGATCTCGGCGCTGGTGATGTGGTCGGCCAGCGCATCCCCGAGCGAGTCGCCCAGCCCGTCGACCAGGCAGGACACCTTTTCCAACGTGCCGTCGTCGACCTTCTTGCCGGCCCACCCCCACAGCACCGTGCGCAGCTTGTCCTCGACATGCAGGCACACTCCGTGGTCGACACCGTAGACGTCGCCGTTCAGGCCCCGCAGCACGTGACCGCCCTTGCGATCGGCGTTGTTGACCAACACGTCGAATATGGCCATCCGCCAGAGCCGAATGTCGTCGGCGTGCACCAGCTCGACCGGGTCGCCGGCGTAGTCATAGGCGCGCAGCACCGGAAGATAGCCGCGCGGGCATCGGTCGGCCGGAACCAGGTCGACCAGATCCAGCTCGGGCCCGGGATCTGAATCAGGCGTATCTCCGGGCTGGTCTACCCACAGCTGCAGCATTCCCTCGCCGGCCGGCCCGTGCCGAATGATGGTGTAGGGCACGATGTTCCAGCCCAGATGCGCCGAGACCAGGTAGGCGCCAAGCTCGCGGCCGGCCAGGGTGCCGTCGGGAAAATCCCACAGCGGCTGCTCACCGGATATCGGCTTGTACACGCAGTGCACGGTGTGGTCGCCCAGCGTCGCCTCGCACAGAAAGGTGGCGTTGCTCGCCGAGCGAATACGGCCCAGGACCGTCAGCTCACCGCTGCGCAGGACCTCGCGATCGTCAGGACTCTTCGTCATCGTCCGGCCCGAGCAGCGCGCTGCGCCGGTAGCCGTTAGTCCGCGCGCAGATGTGGCCCTCGGAATCCAGCGGTTCATCGCACAGCGGGCACGGCGGACGGCCCGCGGAAATCACGGCATTGGACCGGGTGGCGAACTCGCGCGCCGACTCCGGCGTCAGGAACACCCGCACAGCGTCGGGACCCTCGTCGGTGTCGTCGAGCACCACCGAAGCGTCGAATTCCGTGTCGCTGACGGCCAGCAGTTCGACAACCACGGTTTGCGCCTCGGAATCCCAGCCCAGACCCATGGTGCCGACCCGGAATTCGGCATCGACCGGTGTGATCAGCGGGCTGAGATCTTCGACATCGCCCGTCTCCGGCGGAACCGGCGTGCCGAACCGACGATTGACCTCGACCAGCAGGGCGTCGATCCGCTCGGCGAGCACCGCCACTTGCTGCTTTTCCAGCACCACCGACACCACCCGGGCGTCGTGGACGGCCTGCAAGTAAAACGTGCGATTTCCGGGCTGCCCAACGGTCCCGGCGACGAATCGGTCGGGTGAGCGGAAGACGTGGATCGCACGAGACATGGCTATTCCAAAATACCGGCAGTTGCTGCGGAGTCGTAATCCTGCGCACGAAGCGTTCGGACGACAACTCAGTCGGTAGACCCGCCGACGACAGCATCGTCGGCGGCTGTGTCGCCGCCGGGCGCCGGGGCAGCCGTCAACGCGGACGTCAGCCGCGCGCCGGTGTGGTTGACGTGCAGCACGAACGGGCGAAGCTTCGTGTAGCGGATCACACTGATCGATGCGGGGTCGGCGGAAATGCGCTGAAAGCCATCCAGATGCAGGCCGAGCGCGTCGGCGAGGACCGCCTTGATCACATCGCCGTGAGTGCAGGCCAGCCACAGCGCGTCGCCGCCGTGCTCCTCTGCCAGCCGCGCATCGTGCTCCCGAACGGCGGCGACGGCACGGGTCTGCACCTCGGCCAAGCCTTCGCCGCCGGGAAACACCGCCGCGCTGGGATGGGCCTGGACCACCGACCACAGCGGCTCCTTGACCAGATCGCCGAGTTTGCGACCGGTCCACTCGCCGTAGTCGACCTCGGCGAATCGCTCGTCGAAGCTCGGCTCGACACCCAGTGCGGTGGCGAGCGGTTCGACGGTGCTTCGACAACGCACCAGCGGTGACGACACCACCGCCGTTATCGGCAGATCGCCGATCCGATCGACCAATTCCGTAGCCTGCTGCCGGCCCTTGTCGTCGAGTTCGACGCCTTCGGAACGGCCGGCCAACACGTGTGCGGTGTTGGACGTCGACCTGCCGTGGCGCAGCAGAATGACGGTCACGTCGCGCTCACCACCCCGGTGGCCAACAGGATCAGCACGGCCGCGCCGGCCGCCACCCGGTAGCCGACGAACCAATACATGCTGTGGCGCACCAGAAACCGCAGAAACCATGCCACCGCGGCCAGGCCGACGACGAAGGCGATCGCGATAGCCACTACCAGTTGCGGTCCAGTCGCGCTCATACCCTCTGAAACCGGACGGAAGGCGTCCGGCAACGAGAACAACCCCGAGGCGAACACCGCCGGAATGGCCAGCAGGAAGCCGAACCGGGCGGCCAACTCACGCTCGAGACCGAGGAAGAGGCCGGCACTGATGGTGGCGCCCGACCGCGAGACTCCGGGCACCAGCGCCAGCGTCTGGGCGATGCCGACGACGACCGCGTCGCGCCAGGTCAGCTGCCCGACGTCGCGGCTCTGCCGCCCCATGCGCTCGGCCAAGGCGATCACCGCCGAAAACAGCACCAGCGCCGTCGCAATCACCCAGAGGTCGCGCACGCCCGACCGGATCTCGTCCTTGAAGAACAGACCCAGCACGCAGATCGGGATGGTTCCGATGATGACGTACCAACCGAGCCAGTAATCGGCTGTGCGATGAGCCGCGGCACGAAGGCCGCTGAACCACGCTTTGAGGATCCGCACGATGTCGCGGGCGAAATACACCAGCACGGCGGCCTCGGTGCCCAATTGAGTTACGGCAGTGAACGACGCACCGGCATCGGCGGCGAAGAAGATCCGCGACACGATCGCCAGGTGCCCCGACGAGGACACCGGCAGGAACTCGGTCACGCCCTGCACGACAGCCAATACGACGACCTGCCACCACGACATCGCCGGCACCGTATGCACGACGACGACCGTACCGGGTGGCTATGCCAAACAGCCCCGCGGTCGAACTACTTGGCAGCTTCGGCCAGGGCAACCGCGTCGCGCACGGCCGCGCGCAGGCTGCGTTCGTCGGTGATGTCGACGTCGACGACATTGCGCCGGGCCGTGGCGACAACGTCTTCGGGCTGCGGGACCGGCCCTTTGAGCCGTGGCCGATAGACCTCGACCAGCAGATTCTGACCTTCGATGCAGAACGCGAAACTTCGGCCGTCACCGACCTGACCGAAACCGCTGGCCAGGATCTTGGCGGAGAACACGCCGAGCCACATGTCTTCGATAGCAAACTCTCCGTCTGAGAATTGGCCGTCTTCGGCAACGCTCATAGGGGGACCATACCTCGCCGCTTATGCCGGGCAACCCCGGAAGACCGAACCCATACCCGACAATGTTCCATAGGATCGAACCCCAATCGGACCACCCCTCTACACCGGCCAGCCCCCTGAGCAATCGAGAACTACCCCGTGCCCGTTCACCGCAAACACGGCGAGACCGTCCCTCGCCGGCAGGCCATTGGCCTGCTGCTTTCCTTGCTGCTTCTGGCTGGGTGTTCGGGCAAAACCCTGGACAAGGATGTGGCCACAATCACGCCGGCGCGCGCGGCCGAATCCCCACCGCTGTCGCAGACTCCGACGGGTGTGGTGCGCCCGCTGACCGGCGCACCGCAGACTGCGATATTCGACGGCCGCACCTCGCAGCTGGTGATCGCCGCTCGGGGGCCCACCTCCACGTCACCGTCAAGCCTCACGCTGCTGGACTTCCAGCAAACCTCTCAGCGAGTCGTTGATCTGCCCGGCCCCGCGACCGCACTAGCCGGCGACAACGACGGCACGGCTTATTTATCCGGCCGCGGTGGTTATTTCGTCGTCGATCTGTCGGCCGGGAGCGCGACCCGGGTAAGCGTCCACGACGCCGACAACGTCGACTTCACCGCGATCACCCGCCGCTCCGACGGCGCGCTGGTGCTCGGTGCCGCCGACGGGACGCTGTACACGCTGAAACCCGGCGCCACCGACGTCGCCCGGATGAGTGTCCATGCCCACATTGATTCGCTTGCGGCCCAAGGCAATACCGTCGCCGTCCTGGATCGCGGGCAGACCTCGATCATCACGGTCGGCGCCGACGGCAAGATCGGGCAGTCGCTGCGCGCCGGCCAGGGCGCCACCAGCATGGCGGCCGATCCGGCGGGCCGGTTGCTGGTTGCCGACACCCGGGGCGATCAGCTGTTGGTGTTCGGGGTCGACCCGCTGATCCTGCGTCAGGCCTACCCGGTCCCGGGATCCCCGTACGGCGTGGCCGGATCACGCGGGCTGGCCTGGGTTTCGCAGACCGCGGCGAATATCGTTATTGGTTACGATCTGTCAACCGGAATACCACTGGAAAAGGTACGGTACCCAACGGTGCGGCAACCCGACACGCTCGCCTTCGACGATGGCGCGGGCACGTTGTATGTCCTGTCGGGCGCAGGCGGGGGCGTGCAGATCATCGAACACGCGGCGACAGGCCCACGTTGACGGCGGCACGGCACGGCAGGCTGCCGACGGGCTGGGACACCGAATTGTCCGACGAGTATGAATGGGCTCCGTTGCGTCTGCCACCCGAGGTAACCCGGCTCAGCGCCTCGACGCGGCTGTCCATCGAAGCGGAGTATCGCGGCTGGGAATTGACCCGAGTACGGCTCTATACCGACGGAAGTAGACGAGTACTGTTGCGCCGCAAGAAAACTCGCGCTGAGCGCGCTGACAGCACCCGACCGGATCAGCCCGACCTGTGACGGCGGATCTGCCGCGCGACGAGAGCCCCGCGATGTATGCAGCGCTGCGCCGGTTGCTGTTCTTGGTACCCGCCGAACGCATCCACACACTGGTGTTCGCCGGGCTACGCTTCGCCACGGCCGCTGCGCCGGTCCGGCGCCAACTGAGCCGTCGACTGGCGCCGATCGACGCGGTGCTGGCCAGCACGGTATTCGGGGTGCACTTCCCCGGGCCGCTGGGCCTGGCCGCCGGCTTCGACAAAGACGGTGCCGGGCTCAACGCCTGGGGCGCACTGGGTTTCGGCTACGCCGAAGTCGGCACCGTCACCGCGCAGGCGCAGCCGGGCAACCCCGCCCCTCGCCTCTTCCGGCTGCCCGCCGACCGCGCCCTGCTCAACCGGATGGGCTTCAACAACCACGGCGCCGCCGCGTTGGCAGCCCGACTGGCCCGGCACCGCCCCGACGTTCCTATCGGGGTCAACATCGGCAAGACCAAGATCACGGCGCCCGCCGACGCCGCTGACGACTATCGGGCCAGCGCCCGACTGGTCGGACCGCACGCCGCGTACCTGGTGGTCAATGTCAGCTCGCCGAACACACCCGGACTGCGGGACCTGCAGACAGTCGAGGCGCTGCGCGGGATCCTGTCCGCGGTTCTGGCCGAGACCTCGACTCCAGTACTGGTCAAGATCGCACCCGACCTCGCCAACACCGATATCGACGACATCGCCGACCTGGCAGTCGACCTCGGCCTGGCCGGCATCGTCGCCACCAACACCACGGTGTCGCGGGAAGGGCTGCGCACACCCGGCGTGGACCAACTCGGCAGCGGCGGCATCTCCGGGCCACCGCTGACCCACCGGGCCGGTGAGGTGCTGCGACGGCTGTACGGCCGGGTCGGCGACCGCGTGACGCTGATCAGCGTCGGTGGCATCGAGACCGTCGACGACGCCTGGGACAGGATCACCGCGGGAGCATCGTTGCTGCAGGGCTACACCGGCTTCATCTACGGCGGAGGCTTGTGGGCCAAGCACATTCACGACGGCCTTGCCGACCGGTTGCGCGCGGGCGGCTTCACGTCGTTGAGCGACGCGGTGGGATCGGCGTCTCGCTAGCCGCCCTAGTGTTGCTCGTAGGTTGCATGGATCACGGCTCGCGCGATCGCATGCTGAAAGAGGTTGAAGCCCAAGAACGCCGGACTGGCATCCTCAGGCAGGTCGAGCTTGTCGACGTCGACCGCATGCACCGCGACGTAGTAGCGGTGCGGCCCGTGTCCGGCAGGAGGCGCCGCCCCGATGTAGCGACGCGCACCCGCGTCGTTGACCAGCGTCAAGGCGCCACCGGGCAGGTTGCTGCCGTCGCCGGCACCGGCGGCCAACTCGGTGACCGATGCAGGCAGGTTGGCCACCGCCCAGTGCCAGAAGCCGGACAGCGTCGGCGCATCCGGGTCGTAGACGGTCACCGCGAAACTGCGTGTCCCATCGGGGAATCCCGACCACGACAGTTGCGGGCTGACGTCCTCTCCGCCGGCACCCATGATGCCGCTGACTTGTGGGTTGGCCAACGGCTGGCCATCGGTGAACGATGCCGACTCCAGATGAAACGACGGCAGCTTGGGCAGCGCGGCGTAAGGGTCAGGTTGTGTGGTCATGATCGATCCCCTCTCGTGTAATCGGCTAGCAGTGCGTCAGGAAATGCGCCAGCACCTCGGTGCCGAACGTCAACGCGTCGACGGGTACCCGTTCGTCGATGCCGTGGAACAACGCCGCGAAATCCAGATCCGGCGGCAGCCGCAGCGGGGCGAAGCCGAAGCAACGAATACCCAAGCGCTCGAAGGCTTTCGCGTCAGTCCCACCGGAAAGCATGTACGGCACCGTCCGGGCGTCCGGATCGATGGCCAGCAGCGCGGCGTTCATTGCGTCGACCAGGTCACCGTCGAACGTCGTTTCATACGACGGCAGGCTGGTGGTCCATTCGCGCGTGACGTCGGGGCCGATCAGCTCGTCGACCTCGGCCTCGAATGCCGCCAAACGGCCGGGAAGAATTCGGCAGTCCACGACGGCTTCGGCAGTCGCGGGCACCACGTTGGTTTTGTAACCGGCCTTGAGCATCGTCGGATTGGCGGTGTCACGAAGTGTGGCCTTCACGATGCGGGCGATTGGGCCCAATTTTTCGACGGCCCCGTCCAAGTCGGGCGAATCGGTGTCGAAGGTGAATCCGGTTTCTTCGCCGACGGCGGTCAGGAACTGCACGACGCTGTCGGTCGCCACCAGCGGAAAACGGTGCCGGCCCAGCCGCGCCACCGCTTCGGCGAGCGCGGTCACCGCGTTGTGGTCATGGACCATCGAGCCGTGCCCCGGTCGGCCGCGCGCGGTCAACCGCATCCAGTGCATGCTCTTCTCCGCGGTCTCGATCAGATAGAGCCGCCGTTCACCACCGTCGCGGCGCGGCACTGTCAGCGAGAACCCGCCGACCTCCCCGATCGCCTCGGTGATGCCCTCGAACAGGTC
>NZ_DASXHW010000476.1:0-11860 GCF_036488105.1 Mycobacterium sp.
CCCTCCCGTAGCGCCCACGGGCAAATGTCCACCGTCTCTATCGAAAGCGCTCGCATACTTGCCTCCGCGACCAAAGCTCCCGCCACAATTTGCGGCGCTCGCTCGGCGCTCACCCCTTCCAGTTCTGCACGGTCAGCGGTCGTCATCCTAGATATGAAAGATATGAGTTGTCTGAGGCCATTCGCCGTTAGCGTTCTCTTAACACGCGGTCCCGCGGCCGACGGCGCCGCGCCGGTCAGCCGGGCCAGCGAACGAAACGTCTTCGAGGTTGCCACCGCGAGGTCGGGGCTGCCGGCGTCGAGCATTTTGGCGGCCGCGTCGGCCAGCTCGGCCTCCAGCCAGTCGCGCAGCATCCCGACCCGGCGCCGGCCGGGCGGGTCGTCGTTGAGCCATTCGCGGGTCAGCCGTCCGGCTCCCAGCGGCAGCGACATCGCGACTTCGGGCTCCTCGTCGACACCGTTGGACAACTCCAGGGAGCCGCCGCCGATGTCGAGGTTGATGATCCGGCCCGCGCTCCACCCGTACCAGCGGCGAACCGCCAGGAAGGTCAGCCGCGACTCGTCGACACCGCGCAGCACCTGCAGCTGTACCCCGGTCTCCTTGCGGACCCGGGCCAGCACATCGTCGGAGTTCTTGGCGTCGCGCACCGCCGATGTGGCGAACGCCATAAGTTCCGCGCAGCCCGAGCTGTCGGCAATCTTTTCGAACTCCTCGATCGTCTCGATCAGCTTGTCGGCGCCCTTGCGGGTGATCTTGCCGGAGTTGTCGATCGACTCGGCCAGCCGCAATGTGGCCTTGGTCGAGCTCATCGGCGTCGGATGTCCACCGCGGCGGGCGTCCACCACGAGCAGGTTTACCGTGTTGCTGCCGACATCGAGAACACCTAAGCGCACGAGTCACAACCTAGTCCGGCGACGATGCGGGCCGCGAGCGGCGCGAGGAGGAACCGGGCAATTGATGTAGTCCGGCGACGACGCGGGCCGGGCAGCGGCACGAGGTGGGGTACCTCGCAGCGGCGAGGGGGCGAGTCGGACGACTCTCGCGGCGCGGGTGAGACGCTTGGCGACGGATTGGTTTACCGTGAAAACTGTGGCGAGCGCGCAGTCGAATCATCCCGGTGAAGTCGAATTGGACTTCGCGCGTGAGTGGGTGGAGTTCTACGACCCGGACAATCCCGAGCACCTGATCGCCGCGGATCTGACCTGGCTGCTGTCGCGCTGGACCTGTGTGTTCGGTACGCCGGCGTGTCAGGGCACCGTCGAAGGCCGTCCCGACGATGGCTGCTGCTCGCACGGCGCGTTCTTGTCCGACGACGACGACCGGGCTCGCCTGGACGACGCTGTGGCCAAGCTCACTGACGACGACTGGCAGTTCCGCGAAAAAGGCTTGGGCCGTAAGGGTTATCTCGAACTCGACGAGCACGAGGGCGAAGAGCAGTTCCGCACCCGCAAATACCGGGGCGCGTGCATCTTCCTGAACCGGCCCGACTTCCCCAATGGACAGGGCTGCGCACTGCACACCAAGGCGATCAAGCTGGGCGTGCAACCGCTGACGATGAAACCCGACGTCTGCTGGCAGTTGCCGATCCGCCGCAGCCAGGAATGGGTGACGCGGCCGGACGGCACCGAGATCCTCAAGACCACCGTCACCGAATACGACCGTCGCGGCTGGGGTGCGGGCGGCTCCGACCTGCACTGGTACTGCACCGGTGACCCGGCCGCCCATGTCGGCGCCGAGCAGGTGTGGGTGAGCATGGGTCCCGAGCTCACCGAGTTGCTCGGCGAGAAGGCCTACGCCGAGCTCGCCGCAATGTGCAAGCGCCGCAGCGGTTTAGGCCTCATCGCGGTGCACCCGGCAACGCGGGCCGCCGACTAGCGTCAGCCCTCCAGCTTGTAGCCCAGGCCACGGACCGTCACCAGGTGGATCGGGTTGGCCGGGTCGGACTCGATCTTGGAGCGCAACCGCTTGACGTGTACGTCGAGCGTCTTGGTGTCGCCGACGTAGTCGGCACCCCACACCCGGTCGATCAACTGGCCGCGAGTCAGCACCCGGCCGCTGTTACGCATCAGGTATTCGAGTAGGTCGAATTCCTTGAGCGGCAACGTGATTGCCTCGCCATTGACCGATACGACGTGACGCTCGACGTCCATGCGCACCGGACCGGATTCCAGCACGCCGTCGGTGACCTCGGAATCGTCGTCACCGCCGCGGCGCAGCACCGCGCGGATCCGGGCGATCAGCTCGCGTGCCGAATACGGCTTGGTGACATAGTCATCGGCGCCCAGTTCGAGCCCGACCACCTTGTCGATTTCGCTGTCACGCGCCGTCACCATGATCACCGGCACGCTGGAACGCGACCGCAGTTGCTTGCACACATCAGTGCCCGACATACCCGGCAACATCAGGTCAAGCAGCACGATGTCGGCGCCGGCACGGTCGAACTCGGCCAGCGCGGACTGGCCGTCGGTCACGACGGTGGCCTCGAAGCCTTCCTTGCGGAGCAGAAACGCCAGCGGATCAGCCAGCGATTCTTCGTCCTCCACGATCAGAACACTCGTCACGAGCGCAACTCCTCCATCGTCAGCAGACTGCTCATCGGTGTAGTTCTTCCTCTCGTTGGGGCTCCCGTTGGGGCTTCATGGGGCGCAGTTCGCGCTCGGGTGTTAGTACAGCTGGCTCATAGTCGCCCTCGTAGGCCGGAATCGACAGAGTGAAGGTCGACCCGGTGCCCAGTTGGCTCCACAGCCCAATGCTGCCGTTGTGGTTGGCCGCGACGTGCTTGACGATGGCCAATCCGAGGCCGGTGCCGCCGGTGGCTCGCGAGCGGGCCTTGTCGGCGCGGAAGAACCGCTCGAAGACCCGCTCCTGGTCTTTGCGGTCGATCCCGATGCCCCGGTCGGTGACCGAGATCTCGATGTTGTCGCCGCGGCGACGCCGGCTGATCGACACCAGCGAACCGCGCGGCGAGTAGGCGATCGCGTTGGACACCAGGTTGGCCAGCGCGGTGACCAGCAGGGCCTGTTCGCCGTGCATCCGCAGGCCACTGGCATCGTCGGTGCGCACGACGATGTCGGCGTTCTCGGCGGACACTTTGTGGCGCGAAATCGCCTCGGAGACAACGGAGTCGACGTCGACGGCGCCCATGTCCGGCATGCGCTCGGCACCCTGCAGCCTGGACAGCTCGATCAGCTCGCTGACCATGTCGCCCAGCCGGGTGGCTTCGACGAGCACCTTCTCACCGAACCGGCGCACCGTGTCGGGGTCGTCCGCCGAGGACAGCAACGCCTCGGCGAGCACCGACATCGCTCCGACCGGCGTCTTGAGCTCGTGGCTGACGTTGGCCACGAAGTCGCGTCGAGTGGCCTCCATACGGGCGTATTCGGAGTGGTCGTAGACGAAGACCACGGCGAACCGGCGATCTTCCTCGCTGAGCAATCGCGCCTGTCCGTGCACCGACACACCCGAGCGTCCGGGCACCTGGCGCTTGCCGGGCAACAGGTCGAACTCGACGTCGGCGCCGTCGGCCAGCGTCTTGCGGGCCGCCTTCCACGCCTCATCGTCGAGCTGCCGCTCGCGGACCAGGCCGAGCTCCTTGGCCCGGCCGTTGTGGTAGACCACGTCGCGGTGCCGGTCCACGACGGCGGCCCCCAGGGGCATCAGCGCGACGATGCGTTCGAGCATCTGCGCGACGGTGATTCCGGCCGCTTCGACCGTCACTCGCTGCCGTCGCTGGATCGCCCGCGGCGCCACACGGGCGCCGACGGTGAATCCGACGGCCAGGGCCGTAACGAACAAAACCCCGGCCAGTGACAGGGCCGAGAACACGGTCACGTGAAAAGCTTACAAATACGGTGAACACCAACCCAGCAGCACAAGGCCAAAATTGGTCATGTCACAGGCCACGAGACAGGTGTTCGGTGGCAGTTCACCTGGCGTTTGCCCCGTTGCTGTGATCAAGCGACTATTTGGCGCCTTGGCTGGCTACCGCGGCCGCACCGGCGGCCGCCGCATCGGGGTCGAGGTAGCTGCCGCCGGCCACCAGCGGGCGCATGCCGGCGTCCAGGTCGTAGCGCAGCGGAATACCGGTCGGAATGTTGAGCCCGGTGATCTCGTCGTCGGACATGCCGTCGAGGTATTTCACCAATGCGCGCAGCGAGTTCCCGTGCGCAACGATCAGTACCTTCTTGCCAACCCGCAGGTCAGGCAGGATGACGTCGGTGAAGTAGGGCAGGAACCGGGCCACCACGTCGGCCAGGCATTCGGTCAGCGGGCCGCCGCCGATGTCGACGTAGCGGGGGTCGGCGTCCTGGCTGTACTGGCTGCCCTTTTCGATGGGCGGCGGCGGGGTGTCGTAGCTGCGCCGCCAGGCCATGAACTGCTCGTCGCCATAGCGGTCCCTGATCTCGGCCTTGTTCAGGCCCTGCAGCGCGCCGTAATGCCGTTCGTTGAGCCGCCAGGTGCGGTGCACCGGGATCCACAGCCGGTCGGCGGCGTCGAGTGCCAGGTGCGCGGTGGTGATCGCGCGGCGCAGCAGCGACGTGTAGAGCACGTCGGGCAGCAGGTCGTGTTCGGCCAGTAGCTCACCGCCGCGCACGGCCTCGCCGCGGCCCTTGTCGGTCAGGTCGACGTCCACCCAGCCAGTGAACTGGTTACTGGCGTTCCATTCGCTTTCGCCGTGGCGGAGCAGAACCAGCGTCGCAGCAGCGTCTCCCATGCCGGAGAGTCTCTCACCTCACGCGATGTGGTGTTCGCCGACGCCTTTCCTGCGCGTCGTCGCGACCAAGCCCCATCGAAATTGACGTTGGCGCGAAGAAGTGCGAGTGACCAGCACGCTAGCGTCGATCTCGCTCAGCGAAACCTAACGACCCGCGACTTAGCCGTCGTCGTCGTCTTCGTCGATCAGGTGGGCGAACGCTTCGAGGTTCTTCAGCGACTCACCGCGCGACACCCGCCACTCCCATTCCTTCTGGATTGACGAGCGAAAACCCAACTCCAGCAACGTATTGAAGTCGGTGTCCACCGCTTCGAGGACCTGCCCGAGCACCCGGTCGATTTCGGCGGCGTCCACCGAAGCCAACGCCATGCGGCCGACCAGGTAGATGTCGCCGACGTTGTCCAGCGTGTAGGCGACGCCGTACAGTCGGCGGTTGCGCTTGAGCAGGAAGCGGTACACGCCCTCGTGGTTTTCGTCGGGTTTGCGGCAGACGAACGCCTCGATGCGCACCGAATGCTCGCCGATGCTCAGGATGGTGTTGGTCTTGAGCCGGCGCTCCCCGGGCAGCTCGACGATCAGTCCGGGCAGCCCGCCGTGGGCGCCCTCGTGCCGCGAATAGGTCAGCTCGTTCGAGTCCAGCGTGTCTTCGATCAGCTGCTGGACGTGCGTCACCGGCGCGCCCCCGCCGTTCGTCATGCCCACGCCTTGCGTCGCGAAGGCAATCGTCCGGGCGCCGCGGCCCGCCGGGCCGACGGGATGCCGCGAACCGAACGGCGGGCGGTGAAATCGCCGATCGCACGCCGGTAACTGGCCAGCAGCGAATCGACGGTGTTGTCCCAGGAGAACGCCGCCGCATGCTCGACAGCCGCGCGGCTCATGGCCCCGGCGTCGGCCTGTAGCAGCCCGCCGAGGGCCTGCGCCCACCGATCGGCGTCGTGGCCGGCGACCAGTGCGCCGGTCACCCCGTCGCGCACTGCCACCGGCAGGCCGCCGACGGCCGCCGCGGCCACCGGTGTCCCGCACGCCTGCGCCTCCAGGGCGACCAGACCGAACGACTCCGAATAACTCGGTACCGCCACCAGGTCGACGGCCTGGAACACGGTTGCCAGATTTTCCCGCGATTGCGGCGGCAAGAACGTCACCCGCTCGGAGATACCCAAACTGGCGGCGAGCCGAACCATGCCGTCGGGCACGGCCAGTCCACTGCCCGACGGTCCGCCGACGACCACCACGTGCACCCCCGGCAGTTTGGCCGCCGCGCGCAGCAACACGTCGGGCCCCTTCAGCGGCTGGATCCGCCCGACGAAGGCCACCACGTCCTGGTCGGCCGGCAGCGACAGCTTGGACCGGGCGGCCTTGCGGTCGCCCGGACGGAACATCTCCAAGTCGGCGCCCGGGTGAGCGATGTCGATGCGAGCAGGGTCGGCGTGATGCAGCGAAACTAGTTGCGCGGCTTCGTCATTGGTGTTGGCGATCAACCGGTCGGCTTCGTCCACCACCTGCTGCTCGCCAATCGTGCGCAGCGGTGGTTCGGGAATGTCACCCTCGGCCAGCGCGGCATTCTTCACCGCGGCCAGCGTGTGCGCGGTGTGCACCAATGGCACCGACCATCGGTCGCGGGCCAGCCAGCCGACCTGACCGGACAGCCAGTAGTGCGAGTGCACGATGTCGTAATAGCCGGGCTCGTGGGCGGCCTCGGCGCGCAGTACGCCTGCGGCGAACGCACAGAGCTGGGTGGGCAGGTCGTACTTGTCCAGGCCTTCGAACGGCCCGGCCACCACGTTGCGCACCAGCACGCCGGGAGCCACCCGCGCCACCGGCGGATCGGTGGACGCCGTGGCCCGGGTGAAGATCTCCACCTCGACGCCCCGCCGGGCCAGATGAAGGGCACTCTGCAGCACGTAGACGTTCATCCCGCCGGCGTCACCGATGCCGGGCTGGGCGAGCGGCGACGTGTGCACAGCCAACACCGCGATGCGACGCGGATTGGTCAACTCTGCGGCGTCTAGCCGGGACAGGTCAGTATGGGCCACCCTGTCATCTTTGCAGGACCGTCTGGCGTCCCAGGTCAGGCGGGTGTCTCGACGTCGACCTCGTAGGCCGGCAGCGGCGGCGCGGCGCGGCGCATGGCGGCGAGCGGGTCGGCGTACAGCCCGGCCAGCGACACGATGCCGGCCCCGGCCTCTTGTACCCGATTGCCGAACGCGGTCATCCGGATGTCGCGGGCCGGCAGCACCAAACGCGCCTTGTAGGCGTCCTCGACCTGTCGCATACCCTCGGGATATTCGGTGAACGCCTGGCCCCCGACCACCAGGTCGTCGGGGTTGAGCAGGTCACGCAGCAGCGCGACAGACTCACCGAGCACGCGGGCGCGCTCGGCCAGCAGCTCTTTGGCTTGCTCGTTCCCGCCGCGCACCACCTTCAGTAGATCGGTCATGGTGGCGCCCGAACCATCGCCGCGGGCCGGCAGGATGCGCAGCCGCCGCGCGGCGGCCAGGACGGCCTCGTCGCTGACGGTGGATTCCAGCAGCCCCGAGCCGCCGAGCAGCTCGGACTGGGCGGGCAGGTTGGTGATCGTGCCAGGTCCACTGGCCGGGCTGTGCACCCGGCCGCCGATCATCAGCGCGTAGCCCACCGTTTCACGGGCGTAGACGTAGAGGCTGGTTGACGAGTTGGGCCCGAACCGGCGCATGCCGAGCAGCAGTTCGGCGGCGGCCATCGCATCGACGTGCGAGGCCACCGAAACCGGCAGCTCGAGCGCTTCGGCGATGACCGGCCCGACGGGTGCTTCCCGCCAGCCCAGTCGGGCGTGGTCGACGTGGCCGGTGGGGGCGTCGACGGTGCCACCGATGGCCACACCCACCCACAGGGCCCGCCGCCGGTGCCAGCGCCGCAGGTAGCGACGGGCACCGTCGGCCAACGCGGCCAGCGCGGGCACCTGAGCGGTGCGCGGAGTCGGTGTTTCGACGGCGTCCAGCGTGCGGCCGAACAGGTCAGTGGCCACGATGCTGGTGGTCCGCGCCCCGATGTGGATGCCCAGGGTCAGGAACGGCTCGTGGTTGACCTCGACGGGCACCCGGGGACGCCCGATCGCCCCGGAAACGGCGAGGTCGGCACGTTCCCGCAGGATTCCGGCGTCGAGCAGTGCGATGACCTGGCGGTTTACCGTCGCGATCGATAGCGATGTGACTTGGGCGATGACGTCGCGGCCGATCGGGCCACGCAACCGCACGGCCCGGAATACCGATGACGCGGCGGCGTCAGAGAGCTGCAGCGAGGGCGCCACCACGCGGTGGCGTCCGGGAGCTCGCCGCCGTGCGGCCGCGAGGGGAGTCTGCGAGTGAGAGGTGAAAGTTGTTGAGCGCATTTGCGAGTCCTTGTCCGAGGTCCGATGGCGGTCGTAGCCGCACACCGTCGCGAGCGCTTAGCGCTGAGCTCAGGCGCGGCTGATTGCGCGGCAACAACACGCGCAGCCCGCGCAACAACACGCGGACAGACAGCTGAACAAGGTGCTGGAGTACACACGAGGAACTTAGCACGGTTACTAGAGTTGCTCAGGTGAATCCCGCTGATCCGTATCCGACGACATCCGACGACCGTCACCGCGAGCAGCCCGTCGCTGTGGTCACCGGCGCCAGCGCGGGCATCGGCGAGGCGACCGCGAGAATCCTCGCCGCACAAGGCTTTCACGTAGTGTCGGTCGCGCGCCGGGCAGACCGGATCAACACGCTGGCCGCTGAGATCGGTGGCACCGCGGTTGTGGCCGACGTCACTGACGACGCCGCGGTCGACGAGCTGGCCGCCGGGCTGCACCGGGTCGACGTGCTGATCAACAACGCCGGCGGCGCCAAGGGGCTGGAGCCGGTGGCCGAGGCCGATCTGGAGCACTGGCGGTGGATGTGGGAGACCAACGTGCTGGGCACGCTGCGGGTCACCCGTGCGCTGCTGCCCAAGCTGATCGACTCCGGTGATGGCCTGGTCGTCACCGTCACGTCGATCGCGGCGATGGAAATCTACGACGGCGGGTCCGGCTACACCGCGGCCAAACATGCGCAGGGGGCGCTGCACCGCACTCTTCGCGGTGAGCTACTCGGAAAGCCGGTGCGGCTCACCGAGATTGCGCCCGGCGCCGTCGAAACCGAGTTCTCGCTGGTGCGCTTCGGCGGCGACCAGCAGCGCGCCGACTCGGTTTACCGCGGGATCACACCGTTGACGGCGGCCGACGTCGCCGAGGTGATCGGGTTCGTGGCATCGCGGCCATCGCACGTCAACCTCGACCAGATCATCATCCGGCCGCGCGATCAGGCGTCAGCCGGCCGGTTCAACCGCCGGGCCTAGGGCTAGCCGTCGTCGTCGGGGTGCCCGACAACGTAGGCGCGTCATGCGGCGTGGCCGGCGCGTTGCGTGGAATCGACACCGGCGCAGGCTTGGCACCGCTCGGCGGCGGCAGCGCCGACATCCCCACCCAGGTGTCCCAGCTGACCGCCCAGTCCCAGATGTCGCCGTCGGAGTAGGACAGCTCGATGGTGCTGCCGGTCACCTCCACCGGGTCGCCGTAGATCGCGCTGCCGAAGTACTGCTGGGCATCGCCGGTCGACAGGTTGATGCAGCCGTTGGTGACGTTGGTGTTGCCCTGCGCACCGGCGCTCGACGGGTTGGCGTGGATGAACTCGCCGTTGTTGGAGATCCGCACGGCCCAGCGTTCGTGGATGTGGTTGTAGCCGGCGGCCGGGTTGGACATGTAGAAGTCGGAGTACTTCTCGCTGACCACGTGGATGCCGTTGCGGGTGACGTTGCGCGCTTTGTCGGCTTCGCCGTAGCTGCAGGGGAAGTCCATGATGACGCCCTCGTCGCGGACCACCTGGATGCGGTGCGACGAGACTTCGGCCTTGACCACCTGGCGGCGACCGATGTCGAAGCTCAGGCTCATGTCCTGCTTGCCGTAGGCGCCGTCGCCGAAGGCCAGCCCGTAGAGCTTCGCGTCGACGTTCACCTTGGTGCCGGCCGGGTAGTACTCGCGGCTGCGCCAGTGCACGCGGGCGCCGCCGACTTCGTCGGGCAGCCAGGCCCAACTGCCTTCGACGGGCGGCTGGGTGGTGACCTTCAGCGCCCGCTCGACGGCGGCCTTGTCGGCGATCGGCGCGTCGAACTGGATGATGATCGGTGCCGCGACGCCGACGGTCTGGCCGTCGGCGAGTTGGAATCCGCCGTCGATGACCTTGGTGGGCGCGATGGTGGTGAGCTGGGCTTTCACCGGGAGGGTTTTACCGTCATGGCCGACCGCCGACCCGCTCCAGGTGTAGGTCGCGTCGTAGCCGAGCGGCTCGGTGACGGTGTACAGGGTGCGGTCCCGGTTCAGCGAGCCGGCGATGACCTTGCCGTCGGCGTTGATCAGTGCGACGTGCTGAAACCAGCCGTCGCGAACCTCGACACTGATCGGCGTGGTCGGCAACAGCTTGGTGGTCTTGTCGGCCGGCCGGAACGTGATCGCGGCCTCGGCCGGGGGCTTGGCCTTCTCGGCCTGCTTGGTCGATCCACCGAAGCACGCGGCTAACACGTTGGGCGCGAGGACTCCGACCGCCAGGGTCGTCAGGGCCCGGCGCCGGTTGACCGGCAAGGGGCGACGCGCAGTGCTCACGACATCAAGATACCGGCGGAAACGACGCTCTTCTTCCGCGCGCGACCTACAGCGAGCAGCCGACCAGCACCGGTTCGGGTACCAGTGTGACACCAAACACATCGCGCACCCCGTCGCGCACGGTGCGGGCCAAGGCCACCACGTCGGCGGCGCCGGCTCCGCCGCGGTTGGTCAACGCGAGCGCGTGCTTGGTGGAAAGCCGGCAGCGAGCGCTGTCGACGTCCGGGTAGCCCTTGCCGAAGCCGGCCTGCTCGACGAGCCAGCCCGCGGCGAGCTTGACGCCGTCCGGTGCCGGATAGTGCGGCACCGGACGATCAGCACCATCGGCCAATTCCTGATAATACTGTTGTGTGACAACGGGATTGGTGAAGAACGATCCGACGCTCCAGGTGTCGTGGTCTTCGGCGTCGAGCACCATGCCCTTGCGCGTCCGCAGGGCGAGCACCGCGTCGCGCACCGCCGCGGGGTCGGCCCGCTCGCCCGCCGTCACGTCCAAGGCGGTTACCAGTTCGCCGTAGCGCAGCGGCGCGCTGCGACCCGAGGCGTCCAGCGCGAACTCCACCTCCAGCACGACGGCGGCTTCGGAGTGTTTGAGCATGCTGGTCCGGTATCCGAAACCGAGCTCGCCGGCCGGTGCCCAGCGCACCGCGCCGGTGTGCCGGTCCAGCAGCCGGACCCGGGTGATGGTGTCGGCCACCTCGACGCCGTAGGCACCGACGTTCTGTACCGGGGTGGCACCCGCCGAGCCGGGAATGCCCGACAGGCACTCCAGCCCGCCCAGGCCGGCGGCGATGGCCGCGACGACCACATCGTCCCAGACCGCACCCGCCTCGGCCCACACGATGTTGCCCTCGACACGAATGTTGTTGTTGGCCAACCGAATTACCGTAAGATCGGTCAGCGTGTCGGCGATCACGACATTCGAGCCACCGGCCAACACGAGCAGCGGCTGAGCGCCCTGGCCGTCGAGATGGCGCAGCGTCGCGACCACCTGCCCGGTGCTGGTGCAGGTGATCACCCGCGACGCGACCGGGCCTATCCGCAGCGTGGTCAACGGCGCCAGCGGCACACGCTCGTCGACGCGCGCACCGGCGAAAACCGTTCCCACGTCACCCGGTTTCATGAGCGTTGACGGTAGCCTGACCTGCTATGCCGCGTTCGTTCGACATGTCCACCGACTACGGGGTGACCGTCGAAAAGGTTTTCCGGGCCTTCAGCGACGAGCAGTACTGGCTGGCCCGGCTGGCCGACTCCGGCGCTGACGACACGACGCTGGACTCGATGCAACTCGGCGGCCCGTCCGGCGACGACGGCACGATCGACGTCGTCACCACCCAGGTGCTGCGCGCGGATCGGCTGCCGGGGATCGTCACCCAGTTCCACCGCGGCGATCTGCGCATCCGCCGCGAGGAGCGATGGGAGCCGATCACCGACGGCTCCGCGACGGCGATCGTCACGGGCTCGATCCTGGACTCGCCGGCGTCGTTGACCGGCACCGCGACGCTGGA
>NZ_DASXHW010000478.1:0-5114 GCF_036488105.1 Mycobacterium sp.
GTGCGCCCAGAAGTAGGTGTCGGGGTCCAGAGCGTGATACCGCTCCCCGCTGGGCATTTCGCCTTTGATCTGGTGGTGGAAGTCACGGACCTGCTGGCCGGTGTGGTCGTCGTCCGACGCGTAGACAGTTTTGAAGATCGGTGGCAGTGAGCGCTTGATCCGCGCCGAGGTGTCGCTGAAGAACACCGAGTGGTCCAGCACGCCCTGCCCGAGCTCGGCAAGCATGTTCTGCAGCACCGCGGGCCGCGGCCCGATCAGGAACATCCGGTTGTCACCGAAGTAGCGCCACACCAGCGACTGCGGCCCCAGCGGAAGCGCATCGGCGGCCTGCCTCGCAGACGACTCACTCAGCTCGGTCACTGGGACAGTGTTACACATTTCGCACTTTGTACCAAGTGCAGCCCGGTCGTTGGCAAAATGTGATCGCCATGTTGCCTACGAATTCGGCGTGGCTCTGCGTGCGCCGCTGCTCAGGACGGCAATATGTCGGTCGTGCCTGAGCTTTCCCGCCGTGCTGCGCTGCGCCTAGGTGCCAGTGCCGTCGCGGGAGCAGCGGGTATCTGGACGTTCGGCGCCCTGGTCGATCCCACCCAGGTACCGGCCGATCCCAGCCCCTTCGATCCCGCGGCGCCGGCGGGACCGCCTGCGGCACCGGTCGCCGCTCCTCCGGCTCCTCCCGCCCCACTGCCGACCAAGGTGTCCGGCTCGTTCGTCTCGGCGGCCCGCGGCGGCATCCTGACCAACTATGTGATCGCCAGGCCGCCCGGTCAGATCGCACCGCTGCGCCCGGTGATCGCGTTGCACGGCGTACGCGGCAGCGCCAAGCAGGTGATGAGTCTCGGCGTCGAACAGCTGCTCGCCGATCTGGTCACGGCGGGCCGGCCGCCGTTCGCGGTGGTCGCCGTCGACGGCGGCGACAGCTACTGGCATCGGCGGGCCGGCGGCGAGGACGCGGGCTCGATGGTGCTCAACGAGCTGATCCCGATGCTGTCGACGATGAACCTCGACATCAGCCGAGTAGGTTTCATCGGCTGGTCGATGGGCGGCTACGGCGCAATGTTGCTGGGCGCCCGGCTGGGGCCGGCACGCACCGCCGGGATCTGCGCCGTCAGCCCGGCGCTGTACCAGTCCTACACCGCCAGCACGTTGGGCGCATTCGACAGTTACGACGACTGGACGAACAACACCGTCTTCGGATTGCCTGCGCTGTCGACGATTCCGCTACGAATCGACTGCGGCAACGACGACCGCTTCGCCCCGGCCACGCACCAGTTCATCGCCCAGCTGCACACGCCACCCGCCGGCGGCTTCTGGCCCGGTGGACACGACGAGGCGTTCTGGCGTCAGCAGCTGCCCGCCGATCTTGCCTGGCTGTGATCCTGAAATCGCTTGAGCCGCAAGCTATTTGTCACCACGAGTAGCGACGAGCAGGCCATCGCCGCACCGGCGATCATCGGGTTGAGCAGACCCATCGCGGCAAGTGGGATAGCCGCGGTGTTGTAGGCGAACGCCCAGAACAGGTTCATCCGGATGGTGCGCAGCGTGCGCGCCGACAGCCGCAGCGCGGTCGGCACCGTGTGCACGTCGGTGCGCATCAGCGTCAGGTCGCCCGCGTCGATCGCCGCGTCGGCGCCGCTGCCCATCGCCATGCCGATGTCAGCGACGGCCAGCGCCACCGAGTCGTTGACGCCGTCGCCGACCATGGCGACCGTTCGGCCCTGCGCCTGCAAACGCTTGACGGCGTCGGCCTTTTCGGTCGGCAGCACATCGGCGATCACGTCGGCCCACGCGATGCCCACCGCGACGGCGACCTGCTGGGCCACTGCGGCGCTGTCGCCGGTGAGCAGCATCGGGGTGATGCCCATGGTCTTGAGGTCGGAGATGGCCGCGGCGCTGTCGGGCTTGATCCGGTCGGCCAGCGTGATGACGCCGCGAAGCTGCCCGCCCCAGGCCACCTCTACGGCCGTCTGACGTGCCGCCGGCGCCAGCAGGTCGACGCCGGCCAGCGAGCCGGCTCGCGACACCACCACCTCGACTCCGTCGACCACGCCCACCACACCGGTGCCCGGATCGTTGACGAACCGCTCCGGGCCGCTGCGAGGCGTAAGTCCGCGAGCGTGGGCGGCCGCCACGATCGCCGCCGCCACCGGATGCTCGGATGCCGACTCGACCGCGGCCGCGCGGACCAGCACCAGGTCGGCGTCTTCGCCGGGCCGGGGCTGCACGTCCGTCACCGCCATCGCGCCGGTCGTCAGGGTTCCGGTCTTGTCGAATACGACCGTGTCGACGCCGTCGACGGTCTCCAGCACCCGCGGATCCTTGATCAGGATGCCCAGTTGCGCACCGCGCCCGGTGCCGACCAGGATCGCCGTCGGCGTGGCCAGCCCGAGCGCGCATGGGCAGGCGATGATCAACACCGCGACGGCCGCGGTGAACGCCGACGCGACCGGCTGTCCCGCCAGCAGCCAGCAGGCCATCGTCGCCGCCGCGATCACCAGCACCGCCGGCACGAAGACCGCCGCGACCCGATCGGCCATCCGTTGCACCGGCGCCTTGTTGTTCTGAGCGTCGCTCACCAACTTGGCCATCCGTGCCAGTTGGGTGTCGGCGCCGACTCGGGCGGCGCGCACCAGCACACGGCCATAGGTGTTCAGCGAGCCGCCGACCACCGTGTCGCCGGCAGCCACGTCGACCGGCACCGGCTCGCCGGTCATCGCCGAGGTATCCAATGCCGTTGTCCCGTCGATGATTTCGCCGTCGGTGGCGACCCGCTCCCCCGGCCGCACCACGACGACGTCGCCAACCTGCAGTTGCGCGACCGGCACACGGACCTCGTCGCCGTCGCGCAACACCGCGGCGTCCTTGGCGCCCAGGCTCAGCAGCGAGCGCAGCGCAGCCCCAGAGGCGCGCTTGGCCCGTGCCTCGGCGTAGCGGCCGGCCAGCTGGAACACCGTGACCGCGGCCGCAACCTCGAAGTAGACCGGGCCTGCACCGCGTAACACCTCCGCCGTCGACCACAGGTAGGCGGCCAGCGTGCCCAGCGACACCAGGGTGTCCATCGTCGACGTGCCATGCCGGGCTCCGAGCAGCGCCAAGCGGTGAAACGGGTAGCCGCCCCACGCCACGATCGGCGTCGTCAACGCCAGCGCCACCCACTGCCAGCCGGCGAACTGCCAGCTCATCACCATCGACACCGCGACAACCGGAATTGCCAGCAGCGCCGAGCCGATCAGCCGTGAGCGCACCAGATCCTGCGGCTCATCGTCGTCGCGGCTGAAAAGTTCCACGGCCACCGACGCCTGGTAGCCCGTCGACTCCACCGCGCGGATCAAGTCACCGGCCGACACCTCGGACTCATGCTGCACATGGGCTCGCTCCAGCGCGAAGTTCACCGCTGCCCGCACACCGTCGAGCCGGTTCAACGCCCCCTCGACGCGGGCAGCGCACGAGGCGCAGCTCATGCCGCGCAAGTCGAGATCGGTGGTGGTCATGCCGTCGTGGGCCGGGCGACCCGCCGCAGCCGCGCGATGCCGACAACCAGCAGCATTCCGGCGGCCGTCGCCAAGAGCAGGGTCAACAGCAAGAGCGAGGGGTCATAGACCACCGCGGTGGTCACCGGCTGGCCGTTGGCGACGGGCGCCACCTCCACAGTGGATCGCACCGCCGACCAGCTGAACGCGCAGCCCGCGATGGCGGCAACGGCCAGCGCGAGCTCGACGACAGCGCGGAAACGGACCATTATCAGCGTGAACTGTCGTCGTCGTGTTCCGGCGGGAGCTCGTTAGGGTTGACGCGTTCCTCGACCAACGGGGTCAGCAGGTTGCGCAGATGCCGGTGCCGCCGCGCCCAGGCCTGGGCGGTGCGACCGCCGGTGAGCCGCAGGCCGATGCCCGTCCGGCCCTTTGGCACCCCGACCAGCTCGCCGAGCGCCCGGGCGGACTGCCAACGCTCCAGGTCTTTCTTCGCTGCCATCGGATGATCGGGTTCGGGGTACACCTTGAGGATCTCGGATACCCGGATGGTTTCGGTGCCCTGGCGCAGCGTCTGCGGGGTCAGCACGACCGAGGTGTGGATGCGGGCGGCTTTGACTTGCAGCGCAATGAAACTGGTCAGGACCACCAGAAAGAACACCGGGACCGAGATCTGCCAGCCGTTGCCATTGGACTTCTCGATCCACAGCATGATTGCGGCCGAAATCGGCCCGGCCAGCATCCAGTACCAGGTCGCACCGACCTCGCGAAAGAGCGGTGCTGCTTCGGTGTCCGTGTCGGCAGTCACGTCCACCATCATCCCCTGCTGGACCGGCGGCCAGACAACCTGGGGCCCTACCTGCGGCTCATGGCGCGCCAGGTGCCCTGGCACTTCACCACTTTGTGCGCTCACCTGGTGAAGTAGTTGTGCGAGTCGCTGCGGTGCAACAAGTACATGCCGCCGGCGATCAGCACCGAACCGGTGATGCCGGCGACGCCACACGCGACGGCGTATATCGGCGGCCAGGTCACCGTGAACAGCCGGATGCCGACGTAGACGACGGTGGCGATGGCTCCGCCGGTCAAAACGGTTCGGGCCCAACGGTATCCGGCCCGCATCAGGATCAGGAAGGTCACCACGATCGCACACAAGACCGCGGTGAACAGCCCCTGTGCGACCAGGAGTGGCGTGGCTCCGCGACCGTTCGACGAGCCGACCAGGTCGGCGACGTAGCCGATCACCATCAGGGGCACCGCGACCAGCCACAACCAGAATCCGGTGTCGACGTCGATCGGCCGGGTCGGCGGCTGCGGACCGGGTTCAACGGGAGCCGTCACAACAACCAGTTCGCCGCGCCGGCGGCCCAGTAGGTCAGCACGATGTCCGCGCCGGCGCGCCGGATGCTGGTCAACGACTCGAGCGCGGCGGCGCGCTCGTCGATCCACCCGTTGGCGGCGGCAGCCGCGATCATCGCGTACTCCCCCGACACCTGATAGGCGGCGACGGGCACCGGCGAAATCTGTGCGACGGCCGCGACGACGTCGAGGTAGCTCATCGCCGGTTTGACCATCACGATGTCGGCACCTTCGTCGAGATCCAACTGCGCCTCTCGGACCGCTTCGCGGGCGTTGCCCGGCTCTTGC
>NZ_DASXHW010000483.1:0-16677 GCF_036488105.1 Mycobacterium sp.
CCAGGATCGAACCGCGCTCCGGGCGCAACAGGCCGATCAGCGACTTCAAAAACACCGACTTACCCGTACCCGACGGGCCCAGCAGAACGCTGACCTCGCCCTCCGGGACCTCCAACGTGACGTCTTCCCAGATTCGCTGGGCCCCAAAGGACTTCGTCAGTCCCTCAACCTGAATACCGATACCCATCCGAAATGCCTATCGCGACAGCTGTTATTCGGTGAAACAACCTCAGCGGCGGACTTAACTGCTATTCCGGTGTCGTCCCGCGTGGGCGTCTCGTTTGCTAGTAAGACCTTGCTAGCATCGCCGATCCCGATCATTAGCCGCTTCCCCCGAAAGAGCACAGTTTGCTCTCCTACTGGGGGCATGACTCACGTGAGGGACGGGGTGGCGAACCAGAAGCCCAGGATCATCGCCGCCACCGCCACGGGCCAAGCTTGGAAGGCAACACGTACCGGGATCGGTGCGTCGCGCAACTCCATGAAGTCCAGCATCACGTAGCTGACCTTGATCGCAGCAATCGAGAAAATACCGACAACCCCAACAGCGGGGATGAACAGATCTTTTGAAAGTCCCCATGTGGTAACGCAAGTCAGCACCATGAGGCCCAGCCAGACCATGGTAACCCGCTCACGCAACACCGACATCAAGCTGCCTTCTGCAAGTAGAGCAACGGGAAAATGACAATCCACAACAGGTCCACCAGGTGCCAGTAGGAAGCGACGCATTCCGGCACGACCCGTTGCAAGCTGTTGTAGGCGCGGCGCCGGGAGCGAACCCAAAGGTAGCTAAGAAGGCTGGTGCCGAACACGACATGCAATAGATGGATCCCGGTCAGGGTGAAATACCACATGTAGAAGTCGTTGGTGGCCGGCCGGATGCCTTGAGCGAACTTCTCGAAGTACTCGATCGACTTGGACACCATGAACATCAGACCGGTGAGCGCCCCGCCGAGCAGGTAGCGAGGCACTCGGTCGATGAGGTCCCGTTTGAGGGCTTGAATTGCGAGTGCCACCGACCAGGAACTGGTCAACAGAACCAGTGTGTCGATGCCACCCAGATTCATGTTGAGGGTATGACGCGAAGCCTCGAAGACGGCTGGATTGTGCAGCCGAGCCTGCATGAAGCTGGCGAACAGGATCGCGAAGATGACCGAGTCGGCGCCGATCGCAACCCAGACGCCGTCCACACCGGGAAGGCGTCTGGGTGTCACGCGATCATCGGTGGTAACGACCTCCGTGTCACTACTCGTTGACACGCCCCGCGGCCTCGTCTTCGGCCTTGATGCGGTCGACAGCTCGAATGATGTAGTACGACAGCGACGGGATCCAGATGAACCAGGTGAAGAACGCGATCCAGAAGCTGATCACGCCGTTGAAGGCCAGCGGGCCGGTTGTGACGAACGGGATCGCACTGACTGCGAAGAACGATGCAAAGGTGACCCAACCCCACCAGATGACGAATTGCCCGACCAGCTTCTTCTCGCGCCTGTCCCGCATGAACACGATGCTGATTGCGGCGATCTGCAGCGAGGTGACAAAGTAGGCCAAGTCGAAAAGCAGCCAGCCCATCCAATAGAGCATGTGCATGATGCCGGGAGTGAGGTTGTCGACCTCGTGTGCGGCGGTCAGCCAAATCGCCAGAGTCACCATCACAGGCGCACAGGTGATCGTTCCACCCATCATCTCCAGCTTGGACAACAAGCCGTTGGGACCCTCCACACGTTCCATCACGCGAGCGACTGCCACGCTAAATGACATGTAGAAAGCGGTCATCGTGACGCAGATGCTCAACGCAATCAGCAGCGGAAGCCGGAAATCGTGGAAGTGCGCCTTGACCTGTTCCGGCGTCGCGCTGGGCGGGAATGGCGGCATGTTGTGCGCAACAATCCCCCAGAGCACGAAGACCGCGAACAGAAACACAGGACCCGTCCACGCCAGAATCTTCCACGACGTGTAGTCGGTGCGGTACGGCGATAAGTCGCGCGCGGCAGCGGCGGATTCGGCATGTATTGCCATTGGACTTGCTCCTCAATTCACAATGTGCAGGGACACACATCAGCGACCCGGAACCAACGGGCTTCTCACCAATCGTCGCCGACGCCACCGCGGCAGGCTTCACCCGAAAGAGCGGAATTCGCTACCCCGTTCGGGGACATTCATTAGAGCCCGCCGCCCTGCGCACGGAATGCGATCGCTAGAAGCCGGCCCCGTGAACCTCGTGACCGGGGGTTTCCGTCGCGAGCCCGCGGTATGCGTCGTCGGGGGTAGCGCCATGATTGATCACGCCGTCGACTTCACGAGCGATCGGCATGGCAATGCCATACGAATCGGCGAATCCCATCACTACGCTGACGGCTTTGACTCCCTCAGCGACCTGATTCATCGACGCGATGATTTCGTCGATAGGCTTGCCTGCACCGAGTTCCTCGCCGACATGCCGGTTGCGGCTGCGCTGGCTGGTGCATGTGACGATGAGATCGCCCATACCGGCCAGCCCGGCGAAGGTGTCGCGGTAACCACCCGCCGCCTCGCCGAGCTTGGACATCTCGCGCACCGCACGGGTCATCACCATGGCGCGGGTGTTTTCGCCAATGCCCACCGAGTAGCCCATACCTACAGCGATCGCGTAGACATTCTTCAGCGCGCCCGCCATCTCGACGCCAATCACATCGTCGGTGGTGTAAGTCCGAAATCGCTTGGTGCGAAACAACCCGGCAAGATTCGCGGCAAGATTCTGGTCCGACATCGCCAACACGGCCGCGGCCGCATAGCCCTCGGCCACTTCGCCGGCGATATTGGGACCGGCGAGAATACCGGCTGGGTGCCCGGGCAAAACTTCGTCCACAATCTGGCTCATCCGCATGTTAGTGCCCTGTTCGAGGCCCTTGACCAGAGACACCACCGGCACCCATGGGCGAAGCTGGCTGGCCAGCTCGGTGAGCACGTTGCGGAACCCGTGCGAGGGCACCCCCATCACAACAACGTCGGCGCAATCGGCCGCCTCTGCGAAATCGGTGGTGGCGCGCAGCGTATCGCTCAATGCGACGTCATTGCCGAGATAGCGACTATTGCGGTGGTAGTCGTTGATGTCTTTCGCGGTCTCCTCCGAGCGCACCCATTGCAAGGTGGGTCCGCGGCGTGCGCAGATGGAGGCGATGGTCGTGCCCCACGAGCCTCCGCCGAGGACCACGACGTGGGGTTGACGTTGGGTCGGTGTCACGTCGGCCACGCTTTCACTACCGCCACGATGACCGCCTCTCGTAGCACGCGTCAGCTGCGCGAACTCAGACGTCGCCATCCTCGCCGATTCGGCCGGCGCGAGCTTCCCCCCAACGGGGCACCTTTGGCCTGCCTCCTCAGGGCATACCGCAGAGAACCGAACCGACTGGGTCAAACGGTAAGTTCGGAGGCTAGGTCATCGGGCTGGCCAGTCACCGACAGCACTGTCTGCCAGAGGTAGCCATTGGTGTCGACCTGTTTCCGGGAAGCGACCGCCATCGGGATTGGGACATGGGTCAGCCGGCGTCGCCAAGAACCGATCACGATGTCGGTCTTGCCGGCCATGCCGGCGTGAACAGCCGCGTGACCCAACCGAAGACAGAAGTTGGCATCCCGAGCATTCGCAGGCAGACTGCGGATCATGTAGCTGGGGTCGATGTATTTGAGACTTATCGAGGTTCCCCGAGCCTGAAACTCTTCTGGGATAACCTCTTTGAGGTACACCCCGATATCACTATGGCGACGATTCCCTGACGCATCAAACTCCGCTGTCTCACCGAGCAGATTCTGGCCGGCCCCCTCGGCCACGACGATCACCGCATAACCATCCCTCTGGATCCGCTGCCACGCCGCATCGATGACTCCAGCGACGTTAAACGCAATCTCGGGGATCAGGCATAAACCGACTTGGGTATCGGCGAGCGTCGCGAAGCTGGCGATGAACCCGGCGTCGCGACCCATCAACTTCACCAGACCGATGCCGGCTCGGTGGCACGACGCCTCGACAAACGCCGCGCGCGTTGCCTGGCGCGCCGCCTCGACCGCAGTGTCGAATCCGAAAGACTGGTCGATATAGGAGATGTCGTTGTCGATAGTCTTCGGTACACCAACGACCGCGATATCAAGCTTTCGGCGCCGAATCTCCTCGACGATCAAATGCGCCCCGCGGAGCGTTCCATCGCCTCCGACGGTGAACAGCAGTTGGATCCCAAGTCGCTCCAGAGTGTCGACCATTTCATCGACCGGTTGCGGACCGCGGGACGAACCCAGGACACTACCGCCGACCTCATTAATCTGACCGACACGGCGCGTGGTCAGCTCGATCGGTTTCAAAGCGTCTGGCTCGGCTAGACCCGCGTAACCGAACCGGAAGCCGTAAATCGCGGTTACACCGTACTTTCCCTGAAGGCAAAAGACGATCGACCGGATGACGTCGTTCAAGCCGGGACACAGGCCACCACACGTGACAATTCCGCACCGCAGTTCGCCGGGGTTGAAGTAAATCCGTTCTCGCGGCCCAGCTAGCTCGAAGGCGGCCGGATCCACGCCTGCTTCGATCTGCGCGCGCAGTTCGTCAATGTCCGCGCGGAACAACAGCCGTTTCGATGTGTCCATGAAATGCGCGTTCCGCAAAGGCGAAACGACCGTGCACTCGCCGATGCTGTCGGTACTGAAATTTGGCGTCGTTGGCGTCATATTGCGTGCCCCCTCACAGAGGTCGCCATCGTCGCCGACTCAGCCGAGCGAGGCTTCCCCCCGACGAGCACCTTTTGGTCTCCAACTCGGGTCATCTCCCGCAGATTTCCTGTCCAGCGGAGCAATCCACGCGTCAAATGAATACACCACCCGATCCGACGACAAGGGGTGCCTACATGAGTGATCACAAGGTTGCTTCGCAGCGACTCGAATCGCGAGCGGGTCGCCGCAGGATCCGTCGCTTCCATCTCCAGGCCCTCATGGTTTATGGTCTGACCTAAGGACCATTTAGTAAAACTTGGACGAGGTTGGCAGGAGAAAAGCCGATGCGATGGGAGCTTTCCGAAGAGCAGGAGCTGTTCACCACCTCCCTGCGCGAGTGGTTAGGCCAACGTGCCAAGCCAGCCGCGGTGCGCGGCTGGTTGGATGCCGGCGACCCTTCCAGCTTCGAGCGGCTTTTAGCCGGTGAGGGTTGGGCCGGGGTTGGCTTCGACGAGGAACTCGGCGGCCAGGGCGGTGGCTTACTGGAACTCGCACTTACCGCCCGAGAACTTGGGCGGGTGGCGGCGCCGTCAGCCAGCTGGTTGCAGTCGGCGATTGTTGTCCCCGCGCTAGCCGACGAGCCGGCGCTGGTACGTGCGGCAAACGAGTCTGGTCAGTTGACCGCGTTGGCGGTACGGGCCGATCGCATACCGGCGGCGTGGTCCTCGGTGGAGAGTCGGGCTGACCGGCTGCACGGACGCATACCTTGCGTACTGGCCGCCATCCGGGCGGCACGATTTGTGGTTCCCGTAGCCGATGAAGGAAAGCTGTCACTGTGGCTCGTGGATGCCGCTGACCGCAGGGTAGGGCTTCACCCCCGCTCGTTGCTGGACCGCTCGAGAGACGCCGCTGATGTCACCCTCGACGACGTACCGGCACGGCGGCTCGACGCCGACGCGACCGCGGTCATCGGTGAAATCGCCACCCGGGCAGCGGTTCTGACGGCCGCCGATGCATTGGGCGCATCGGAACGGATGCTCCAACTCGCTGTCGACTACAGCAAGCAGCGAGAGCAGTTCGGCCAGCCGATCGGCGCATTCCAGGCGGTCAAACACGCCGCCGCACAGATGTTGGTCACCGTAGAGTCCTCGCTCTCCATTGTCTGCTACGCGGCAGAATCGGCTGAGGAAGGTTTGCCTGACCGTGCGACCCATGCCGCGGTCGCCAAGGCGCAAGTCACCGGCGGCTGCGCTGCGCTCGCCGATAGCGCACTGACGCTCCACGGCGCCATTGGCTACACCTGGGAGCATGACCTGCACCTCTTTTACAAGCGCGCCAAGCTCGACCGCGTGCTGTTCGGCACACCGGCCGCGTGGAACGAGCGCATCGCGGACGTACTGCCGTTGTTGCCAACCACGGCGTGACCATCGTGGGTGACGAGCGCCTGAACATCCGGCCTTTCCTTTTGGTCTGTCCATTAGTATGATTAGTCCTTAGATCGAACACCCAATCCGAGTGGAGAGCGTCGTGGATTTCCAGCTGAGCGATGACCAGCAGACGATCCGCGCTGCGGTCGCTGAACTTGCAGGGAAGTTCGACGACCACTACTGGATGACCAAGGACCAACAGCACGAGTTCCCGACCGAGTTTTACGACGCGTTCGCGGAAGGCGGCTGGCTCGGCATCACCACGCCGGAGGAATACGGCGGCCATGGATTCGGCATCACCGAGGCGTCCATTCTCCTGGAGGAAGTCGCGGCCAGTGGTGCGGGAATGAACGGCGCAAGCTCCATGCACATGTCGATATTCGGCATGCATCCGGTGATCGTGCATGGATCCGAGGAGCTCAAATCGCGCACCCTGCCCCGAATCGTGACAGGTGATCTGCATGTATGTTTCGGCGTCACCGAACCCGGGGCGGGACTGGATACCACAAAGATCACCACGTTCGCGCGCCGCGAGGACGATCACTACGTCGTCAACGGGCGCAAGGTGTGGATCTCCAAGGCGCTGGAGTCCGAGAAGGTGCTGTTGCTGACTCGCACCACCAAGTTCGAGGACGCGAAGCGCAAAACGGATGGTATGACGTTGTTTTTGACCGACCTCGATCGCAGCAAGGTCGAGATTCGCCCAATTCCTAAGATGGGTCGAAACGCGGTGTCCTCCAATGAGTTATTCATTGATGGCCTCGAGATTCCCGTCGAGGATCGTGTCGGCGAAGAGGGCCAAGGTTTCCGTTACATCCTCGACGGCCTGAACCCCGAACGCTGCCTCATCGCCGCCGAAGCGCTGGGCATGGGGCGCGCCGCGCTCCGAGCCGCGGTGCGCTACGGCAACGAACGGGAGGTGTTCGGCCGCCCGATCGGAATGAATCAGGGGCTGCAGTTCCCGCTGGCCGACTCACTGGCCCGACTCGACGCCGCCGAACTGGTGCTACGCAAGGCAACCTGGCTCTACGACAACGGCAAACCCTGTGCACGCGAAGCCAATACGGCCAAGTACCTGTGCGCCGATGCAGCGTTCACCGCTGCCGACCGCGCCCTGCAGACACACGGCGGCATGGGGTACTCCGAGGAGTACCACGTCGCGCGGTATTTCCGCGAGGCGCGGCTGACCCGCATCGCCCCGATCAGCCAGGAGATGGTGCTCAACTACCTAGGTGAGCACGTGCTGGGCCTGCCGAGGAGCTACTGATGGCGCAACAGCAGCAGCAACGTGATGTATTTCGGCTCGACGGGCGCTCAGCGCTGGTCACCGGTGCGGGCAGCGGACTCGGCGAAGCGATCGCCCGGGCCTTCGCGGCCGCCGGCGCCGCTGTTCTGGCAACCGACGTCGACAAGGACGCCGCCGTTGCCACAGCGGAATCGATCAGCGCCGCGGGCGGCACCGCACAGCCGTTTGTCCTTGACGTGCGCGACTCGGCAGCGGCAAAAGAAGCCGCTGGAGCAGCAGCCGAACTCGGCGGCGGCACATTAAACATTCTGGTCAACAACGCCGGCGCCGTCGCACCCGCGATGTTCGCCGACCTTTCCGAGGAGAAGTTCCGTCGTATCATCGACATCCATCTAGTAGGCAGCTTCGTCTGCAGCCAGGCCGCATTGCACCACATCCGTGCCGATGGAACCGGGCGCATCATCAACGTCACCTCGGCGGCCGGCCTCACCGGAACAATCGGCCAAGCCAATTACGGGGCCGCCAAGGCGGGCATCGTCGGCCTGACGAAATCGCTGGCCCGCGAGCTCGCGCGCCGATCCATCACCGTTAACGCCGTCGCGCCGCTGGCTGCGACGGCCATGACAGCCAACATCCGCAACAACGAAAAGCTGGCAGCGAAGACGCTGGCTCGAATCCCACTGGGGCGGTGGGCCTTCCCGGACGAGATAGCACCAACGTTCGTCTTCCTGGCCTCTGACGCCGCGTCCTACATCACCGGCCAGGTGCTGCCGGTCGACGGCGGGACGGTAATCTGATGCCCCACAACGTGACTGGGCCGTTCGCCTCGACGGGCCGCGAGGTCTACATCGCCGAAGCGGTGCGCACCCCGGTAGGCAAATCGCATCCGGAGCGGGGGTGGTATCGCGACGTCCACCCCAACGCGATGCTGGCGGCCTGTTACACCGAGCTGATCAAACGTTCGAAAATCCAGCCCGCAGAGGTCGAAGACCTCGTGATCGGCTGCACCGCCCCGTTCGGCGAACAATCGCGCAACATTGCTCGCAACGCCTGGTTGCAAGCGGGGTATCCGCCCGAAGTGCCGGCCACCACACTCGACCGGCGTTGCGGTTCAGCGCAAACCGCAGTGGAAATGGCTGCCGCGCTGGTGGCGTCGGGCACGCACGACATCATCATTGCCGGCGGCGTGGAGCACATGGGCCATGTCCCGATCGACTCCCCCATCAAGATCTCCGAGTTGTACGGCGACCCCTGGCCGGCCGAGCTGCGCGACCGATACGCCTTTGTGCACCAAGGCGAAAGCGCCGAGCTGATCGCCGACCGCTGGGAACTGAGCCGTGAGGAGATGGATGTCTTCGCGGCGCGGTCACACCACAACGCGAGCAAGGCCATCGCCGACGGTCGATTCGTCGGCGAAATGGCGCCAATGACCCTCGACGGCCAAATCCGCCACTCCGACCAGTGCGTACGCCCGGAAACCACCGTGGAAAGCCTGGCCAACCTCAAAGCGGTGTTCCGCAAGGAAGGCGGACGAATCACCGCCGGATCGTCATCACCCATCAGCGACGGCGCAGCCGCCGTTTTGCTGTGCTCCGGTGACGCGGCGCAGCGGCTGGGGCTGCGACCGCGCGCCCGCATCATCGACCAAACCACCGTCGGTGTCGATCCGATCATCATGCTTACCGGGCCCATTCCGGCAACCCGGAAGTTGTTGCAGCGCAACAATCTCAGCATCGACGACATCGACCTATTCGAGGTCAACGAGGCGTTCTCTTCGGTAGTGCTGGCCTGGCAGCGCGAGCTGCGTCCCGACGTCGACCGCGTCAACGTCAATGGTGGTGCGATCGCGCTGGGCCACGCCGTCGGAGCGACCGGGGCCAGGTTGATCGCCACCCTGATCCCTGAGCTCGAACGCCGCGACGCCGACCTCGGGCTGGTGACCATGTGCTGCGGCGGGGGCCTGGGGACAGGAACCTTGATCCAACGGGTACCGACGTGATCAATCTCGGCGACTACGTGACGGCTGGCGCCGGCGTCTGGTGGGGGCAGGCCGCCGCCGAGCCGCGGCCCCTGGTCGACGCGCTGATCGAGCAGACCGACCAGATCGGCCCGTTACGAGTTTTCACCGGGCTGAGCTGGAATGACCAACTCGCTGTCAGCATGCCCGACGCTCTGTCGATGGTCTCCTACGGCGGGCTTGGTGAACTTCGTGAACTCAGCAAATCGGGGCGACTCGAGGTGGTGCCCTGCCACTACTCGGCGCTGCCGCGAATGTTCGCGGAACGCCGTCTGCCGTGCGATGTCGGCTTGGTGCAGGTGTCACCACCCGACGCCGACGGGATGTGCTCACTGGGCGTCGGTGTCGACTATGTCGCCGACGCCATTCCGCACACGCCGACACTGATCGCTGAGATCAACGCTCAGATGCCGGCCACCCTGGGAACCACGCCGATACCACTCGATCGCTTCGCAGCCACCATCGCCACTGACCGGGCGCTGCCCGAGGACGTACTGCGGGCGCCCAGCGAGGCCGACCGGGTTCTCGCCGCCCGGATCGCTGAGCTCATCGACGACGGCGACACCGTTCAACTCGGGGTCGGATCGCTGGGTTCGGCCGTGCTCGACGCCCTGGCTTGCCATCAGGATTTGGGCATCCACACCGGGATGATCACCGATGGCCTGCTCCGATTGATCGACAAAGGCGTGGTCACCGGCAAGCTCAAGGAGATCGACACCGGCCTGGCTGTCGTGGGGACCGCGCTGGGCTCGGCAGAATTGTATAAGCGCGCCGGCGACCTGCCGGTGCGTTTCCTGCCAACCAGTTATACCCATGCACCGCAGGTGCTTTCGCAGCTGCGTTCGCTGGTCTCGGTCAACTTCGCCGTCGAGGTCGATCTCACCGGCCAGGTCGGCGCCGAGGTAAGCCGCGGCGTTTATATCGGTGCCGTCGGCGGTCAGGTGGATTTCGCCAGGGCCGCCGCGTTGACCGGCAAGCGATCCATCATCGCGCTGCGGGCGACCTCGCGCGGCACCTCGACGATCAAGCCCGCGCTCGACGGCGGTGTCGTCACCACCACGCGCTCCGACGTCGACACCGTCGTCACCGAATACGGCGTCGCGCATTTGCGCGGGTGCAGCCTCGCTGAACGAGGACGCAGGCTCACCGCGATCGCCGCCCCCGAATTCCGCGACCAGCTTGACCGCGAAAGGAGCACATTGTGAATAGATTGCCCGCGCACGTCGACATCCGCGAGGTAGGCCCGCGCGACGGCTTTCAGAATGAACCCGAGACCATCGCCACCGCCGACAAAATCGATCTGATCAACCAGCTGGCTCGGACCGGGCTGCGCCGCATCGAGGTTGCCAGTTTTGTGCGACCAGACGTCATCCCCCAGCTGTCCGACGGCGTCGAGGTGCTGCGCGGCATCGATGTGCCCGACTACGTGTCGCTGATGGTATTGGTGCCCAACAGCAAAGGACTCGACAACGCACTCAAGGTGCGCGAGACGTTCTCCGAGGTGGCAATCTTCGTCAGCGCCTCGGAGACACATAACAAGAAGAACGTGAACCGAAGCATCGCCGAGTCGATGACCGACAATGAAGTCATCGCTAAGCGCATCGTCGCCGAGGATCTGCGGTGCGCCGCCGTCATCGCGACCTCGTACGGTTGTCCGTTTGAGGGCAAGGTGCCGATGAAGCGAGTGCTCGACATCGCCGAGCAGTTCGCTGCTGCGGGCGCCAGCGAGGTCGGGTTCGGCGACACCACCGGGATGGCCAATCCCGCCTATGTCGGTGAGTTCTTCGCTGCCGCTATCGAACGGCTGCCCGGTGTCGAGGTCACCGCCCACTTCCACAACACCCGTGGCCAGGGACTGGCCAATGCTTACGCCGCGCTGCAGGCCGGGTGCACCAGCTTCGAATCGAGCTTCGGCGAACTCGGCGGCTGCCCGGTGCCGGCTGGTTCGACCGGAAACATCGCCTCGGAGGATCTGATCAGCATGTTCCAGGAGATGGACGTGTCCACCGGGGTATCGCTGCCGGCCATCATCAACGCGGCCCGCGCCGCTCAGAGCGTGCTCGGCCGCAAACTGACCAGCCACTCCATCGTCGCCGGGCCGATCGACTGGGCACCCAACCCAGGCGTTAAGTCCTGCCGCTAAGCAGTCCATTACTCAAAGGAGAGAGCAGATCATGACCAACCGCGTCGCATTCGTCACCGGCGGAGCCCAAGGCATCGGCCAAGGCATTTCTGAAACACTGGGCGCCAACGGGTTCCGGGTCGCTGTCGCCGACCTCAACCTGGAGGCGGCCGAAGCCACCGCAAAGCGCATTGCCGAGTCCGGCGGCGAAGCCATCGCGGTTCACGTCGATGTGACCGACACCGACTCGGTACGCGGCGCGGTCAAGACCGTCGCCGCCGAACTCGGGGACATCGAGATCGTGGTCAACAACGCCGGCTGGGACGACTTCATGCCGTTCTTGAAAACTTCCGAGGACTTCTGGGACAAGATCCTTGACATCAACTTCAAGGGCGCACTGCGCGTCATCCACGCCGTCGTGCCCGGCATGGTGGAACGCGGGTTCGGCCGGGTGATCAACATCGGTTCGGACGCCGGCCGCGTCGGGTCCTCGCTGGAATCGGTCTACTCCGGCGCTAAGGGCGGCATCATCGCGTTTACCAAAACCCTGGCCCGCGAAGTGGCGACCAAAGGGGTGACCGCGAACACCGTCTGCCCCGGCCCCACCGACACGCCGGCGCTGCGCAAGTTCGCCGACAGCTCTGGCCAGGAAGCCGACAAGGTGATCGGTGGGATGACCCGCTCCGTGCCGATGAAACGGCTCGCTCAGCCGTCGGATATCGCCGCCGCCGTCGCCTTCTTCGCCTCCGATGCCGCCGAGTACATCACCGGCCAGACGCTGTCCGTCAGCGGTGGACTCACCATGGCGTAGCGGTCAAACCGCTACGCAAAAAATCAAGGAGATAGATCAATGATGCTGTCCGAAAACGGTTCACCGGTAAGCCTGCGCATCACGGGCTCGGTGATCGAGATCATACTCAACCGGCCGCCAGCCAACGCGTTGGGCCTGCCAATCATCGACGGGTTGCATAAAGCGCTCGATGCCGCTGATGCCTTGCCCGCCAAGGTCATTGTGGTGTCCTCGGCGGTGCCTGGCTTCTTCGCTGCCGGTGCCGACATCAAACACATGTCGTCCGTGGACGCGGCATCGTTCGCTGCATATGGGGACGCTCTCCGCGGCGCCGTCGAGCGTCTGGCAGCCCACCCCGCGGTGTCGGTGGCTGCCGTCGACGGGCTAGCCCTGGGTGGCGGTCTGGAGCTAGCGATGGCGTGCACGCTGCGTGTCGGCGCTGCGGGGGCGCGGTTTGGTTTGCCCGAAGTCAAACTCGGCCTCATTCCGGGCGCCGGGGGGACGCAGCGCCTGCCCCGTCTAATCGGACGGGGCCGAGCGTTGGACATCATGCTCACCGGACGCGAGGTGGAGGCGGACGAGGCGTTCTGGATCGGGCTGATAGACCGTCTTGCTGAACCGGACACCACCGCCAGGGCAACGGCATGGCAGCTGGCCGTTGCGTTGACTGGCGCCTCATCACCCGCGCAGCGTGCGGTCGTCCGCACGGTGGCCGCGGCGTATGACCGGCCGCTGGCCGAAGGTCTGCGCCACGAGGCCGAACAGGTCCAAGAGCTGTTCGAACAGGGCGAGGCAGCCGAGGGCATTCGGGCGTTCATCGACAAACGCGCCCCCGAATTCGTCTGATTCAAAGGAACTTCCGATGATCGATCTCAAACGGCGTTATCAGACATTGCTTCTCGAGTCACCCGCGGACGCTGTACTCCAACTGACGTTGAACCGGCCCGAGCGGCTCAACGCTATGACAGTAACCATGTTCGACGAACTCGAGTCGGTCGCGCGCGCGATCGCGGACGACCGTGACGTCCGCGTCGTGATCCTGACCGGAGCCGGTAGGGCATTCTGCGCGGGCTACGACCTGGACGAAGCCGAGGAACTGGCCTCGTTGTCGGCCTTGGGCATGCTTGACCGCCAAGAGCGCGCGGCCCGCGCGCTGAGCGCCGTGCGGGCAATACCGGTACCGGTGATCGCCGCGGTGAATGGGCCCGCCGCCGGCGGCGGCATGTCGCTGACCCTGATGGCCGACATCCGACTCGGGTCGCCTGCCGCGAAGTTCAACGCCGCGTTCGTACGGATCGGGCTCTCCGCGGGCGACCTGGGGGCGTCCTGGCTACTGCCTCGGCTGATCGGCCCCTCGGCGGCCGCCGAAATCGGTTTCACCGGACGTATCGTCTATGCAGAAGAAGCTGAACGGCTCGGCCTGCTCAACCGGGTGACTGGTCCCGACGACTTGCTCGACGAAACCCTGGCCATGGCAACCCAGATCTGCGCCAACTCTCCCGGCGGCATCCGGATCTCCAAACGCGCATTGCAGGCGAACATGGAAGTCGCATCCTTCGCCGCGGCGCTCGAACTGGAAAACCGCGGCCAGGCACTGCTGACGCGCTGCGACGACATGACCGAGGCGTTGCAGGCCTTCAAGGCCAAGCGACCACCAAACTTTTCCGGGCGGTGAGCATGAGCACCGCCACATCGCACTGGAATCGGGTATCGCGGCGGCCGCTGGCCGATGTGCTTGGCGAACTGCGTACGGCCCAGAACCTGGCCTTCGATGAACTTCGACCAGGCATCGTTGTCATGTCGGTGAACCGGCCACACCGTGCGAACTCGCAGACAGTCGGCATGTTCGGCGAAATAGCTTGGGCCACTGCATTGTTGCGTCATGCCCCGTTACATGCATTGATCGTCACCGGGGCGGGTGGAAAGGCGTTCTGCACCGGCTTCGATCTGGACGAGGTGGACGTCCTGACCCGGATGTCGGTGTCAGAGTTCACCGATCTCGTTGAGACCGCCGCCGCCGGGTCCACCGGGCTGCGCGCTCTGCCGTACCCGGTGATCGCCGCGGTCGGTGGCCCGGCGGCCGGCGGTGGTTTGTCACTGGCGTTGGCCGCCGACATCCGCGTCGCCGACCAGACGGCCAGTTTTAGCGCCGGATTTGTGCGGGTCGGGTTGTCCATTGGCGAGCTAGGCACTTCGTGGAATTTGATCCGGCTGATCGGGCCGGGCCGGGCGGCGGAGCTGGCGTTCACCGGGCGGACGGTGCGAGCCGTCGAAGCCCATCGCATCGGACTGGCCGACCGGCTCGCCGAGACGGGCAGTGCGCTCGACGCAGCGATCGAGCTGGCCGAAACCGTCGCGGAAAACTCCGACGACAGTATGCGATCCTCCAAGAACGCACTGGTCCGCAATCTCGAGAACAACTCCTTCAGGTCCGCGCTGGAGATGGACACCCGCGGCCAGGCGCTAGCCCTGCAGGTTCTGACCACCCGCAGCGCACTATTGAAGCTGCAGGAGGAGTCACAGTGACCGCATCGGAAGAACTGCGCACCGGGCTCGGCCCCGCCGACGACCTCCGGCACCGATCGGTGGCCGGGGAGAGAACGCGCGACTCCCTGTTCTGGGAACTGATCATGCCGGAAGAACAACTTGGCCTCCAGGTCTACCTTTACCTGACGGGCAGCGGTAAGGCCGGCTACAACGTCTGCGTCTGGGGCCCGGATGCCCGCCGTCTGGCGCTGCACCTCCACCAGGGGCGGGTGCCCGATCATTCCGATCTTGACGACTTCTCATTCGACGGGCTGACGCTCACGCAGCCTGAGTTACGCAAGTCCTGTGTGCTCGCCTACCAACGTGACGACGTGCGAATCGATTTCGCGTTTACCGGTATTCACGATGCGTTCAGCTACCACTCCAATCCGGACGGGCTGCCCTCGTGGTTTGCGGTGAACCGGATCGAGCAAACTGGAAGGGTGCACGGAGCACTCGAAGTCGCAGGCCGGCGCATCGAGTTGGACCGAATGGGACATCGAGATCACTCGTGGGGGGTCCGCGACTGGGGCGTCCCGCAGCATTGGAAATGGTTCGTCGCGTACACCGAATCGGGCCGCGCGCTCAACGGGTGGATTTGGATCGCCAAGGGCGAGTGGGGGTTCGCCGGCTACGTCGTGCGCGACGGAGTCACATACCCAGTCCGCTATATCGACCACCGCGCCGACTACGACGAACAGATGCGCCAACGTCGGCTGCAGGCGACTTTGACCGATGTCACCGGTGCGCAAACCGAGCTGGAGCTCGACGTCTTCGGTGTGATCGAGTTACCAACCCACGACCGGTTGCAGACTGTTATTCGCGAAGGAGCTTGCCGAGCCGTCATCGACGGCGAACAAGGGGCGGGGCAGTTCGAGACACACTGGCAGGGAAGCTACCTGGACTACCTTTCGGAACAGGAAACGTGATGTGGTCGTGGTCTGAGGCCGAGCTCCTACGGCTGGGTTCTTTCCTTGCCGACCATGGCCTGTGTGGCCCGACGGTCACCGCGCAGGCCATCGGAGACGGGCATTCGAACCTGACATTCCTGGTGTCAGACGGACATTCGCGGATGGTAGTGCGCCGACCACCGCCGCCCCCGCTGCCGCCCGGCGCCCACGATGTGCTGCGCGAAGCGAAGCTGCTGACGGCGTTGTCCCAGACTCTCGTTCCGGCGCCCGCTGTGTTGGCAACCGCAGATGCCGGCGAGCTACTCGACGTTCCAGCGTTCGTGATGGACTTCGTCGATGGGGCCGTGATCACCAACTCGACACCTGCACCTGACGATGACCCGCGACTACGCAGGCGCATCGGCGAATCACTGGTGGACACCCTTGCCGAATTGCACAGCGTGGCTTGGCGTGAGATCGGACTCAGCGACTTCGGGAAGCCCGATGGGTTCAACGCCCGACAATTGCGGCGAATGCAGTCGCTGATCGCTGCAGACGGCGCGGTACCAAAGCCATTCGCCGAACTCGACGGCTGGCTGCATGCCCACCTCCCGCCTGAATCGCGAGTAGCAATTGTTCACAACGACTTCCGTATCGGCAACATGATCGTCAACATGAAGGTCGGCTCCATCGCAGCAGTCCTTGACTGGGAGCTCGCCACTATCGGGGACCCACTGGCCGACCTGGGGTACTTCCTCACGTCATACCCTGGTCCGGGTGATCCGCTGGTGCCGACATCCGCGATGGGCACAGCCGTTCTGGAACCGGGCTATCCCGGACGAGCTGAGCTGCTCGATCGATACGTCGACCGCACCGGCGCTGATGTGTCAGCGGTGAATTGGTACGCGGCGCTGGCGATGTACAAGCTCGCCGCGCTCTACGAGTACAGCCGCAGGCGATTCGAAAGTGGTGTCGGCGA
>NZ_DASXHW010000495.1:0-6804 GCF_036488105.1 Mycobacterium sp.
GTCCATGCCCTCGGCGTACTGCCAATAACGCTTGGGCTCGGCCAGGCCTTCGGGATGCGGCCAGTCCGAGCCGAACATCACCTTGTCCCATCCGACGGTTTGCACGACGTCGGCCACCGAACCCTCCCAGAACGGGCTGACCCAGACGTTTCGACGAAAGACCTCGTGTGGGTGCTCCGGGAAATTCTGCGGCATCTTGTTGTACGTCGACTGCAGGTCGTCGAACAGTGGCTTGATCCATGCGCTGCCGTTCTCCACGCTGGCGATGCGCAGCTTCGGGAACCGGGTCAACGTGCCGTGGCAGATCAGGCTGGTGAGCATGTCGGCAATCTCACGGTGACCGAGCGCGGTCCACTTGAATGCGGACATCTCGAACGCGCTACTGGTCGACGGCGGCTCCCACTTGTCGATGTACTCCTGCAGCGGAGGTTGGCTGGCGTGCAACACGATTGGCAGCCCGGCGTCTTCGACGTCGCGCCAGAACGGATCGAACTCGGGCAGGGCGGGGGAGCGCCACCCCTTGTAGCCGTTCACCGGCGCCGGCTTGATCAACGCGACCTTGGCGCCGTTGTCCAGGATGTAGTCGAGTTCGCGACGCGCTTCGTCGACGAGTCCCAGGGTTAGCACCGGCGTTGAGTAGACCCGGTTGGCGTGGCTGAAGCCCCAGTGCTCCAGCATCCATTGGTTCAGGGCATGGATGATCGCCACGGTCAGTTCGGGATCCTCGGCGGCCGAATGCTCGACCAGATTAGCCAGCGTGGGGTAGTTCAGGCACGAGTCGACCCCCTGGCGATCGAGTTCGGCGATCCGGTCCTCGGGGTTGCGCGCACCCGGCGGCGTGTCGATGCCACGGCCGGACATCTCCCGCATCGACAGACCCTCGGGGTTTTGGCCGGAGTAGAACTTCTCGTGCGCACCGGGAGCGGCGACCCGGTCGAACGTCGGGTTCGGCATGTAGTCGGTGATTTTGTTCAGGATCGCGATGCGAGTGTGCCTGCCGATCTGGACGAACTGCACCTTCGGCTGGAATTCCTTGGGCAGATACCTCGTCAGCGCATCGGGGTTCTCGTACATGTGCTGATCGGCATCGAAGATCGGTGCATCTTTGAACTGGGTCATCGTTGTGCCTCTCCCGGCTCGACATACGGCTCGTTTAAGAGCTTGGCTGAACTTGACAGTTGTGTCAAGTCTGTATCTCGACGACCACGAATAGTCATTTGAGCTGTGGTGATTGCAGTTGACGACACTGTCATATAAAGTCGCCGCATGACGGTGACCTCGGCTTCGCCCGCCGAACGGCAACTGGACGCCACCCGCGGTGAGCGCACCCGCTCGGCGATCCTGGATGCCAGTCGTCGTCTCTTTCTGGAACGCGGCTACGCGGGCACGCCGATCAACGCGATCACCGAAGCGTGCGGCATCTCGCGGGCCGGCTTCTATACCTACTTCAAAGACAAGCGCGAGATCTTCAACGTGCTCGGCAAAAACGCCTACCGCGAGGTCCTCGCGGTCATCGCCGAGTGGGCCGAAGGCGGCGAATCGCTCGGTCCAGCCGACATCCCCGCTTGGGTCGGCCATTACTTCGACTACATGGACCACCACGGCGCGTTCGTGCTCGCGTCGACGCAGTCGGCGCCCGACGACGACGACTTTCGAAAGTCGCGCAACCGCATGGTGACCCGAGCGTCGTGGAAGCTAGGGCAGGCGATCGCCGGAAATGGCGCGCATTCCCCAGACGTCATCGGGGTCGCGGTGATGGGCCTGCTGGACCGGGCCTGGCACACGGTCCACCGGCAGACCGTCGCCGTCGAGCGCGACGAAATGATCGCGGTGGTCGCCGAGATGATCGTCGCGATGGCAACGCCTCTCGCGTCGTGATCCCGCTGTCGCTGGACGCGCCGGACCTCGTCGAGTTCATCCGTGCCAACCACCGCGTGTTTCTCTTCTGCCGCGACCGCGCCCGACGTCCGATCGGCTATGCCATGCGTTCGGTCGCCTATCGCTCCGCCACCCGCTGCCTCTACTTCGCCACCTATGCCAAGAGCGCCAAGGTCCAACACCTGCGCTCGGCTCCCGAGGTCGCATGCTTGATCGGCGACGACGAGGGGTGGATCACCGTTGGTGGCCTCGCGCACGTCTACCAACCATCCGCAGCCGAGGTCGACGAACTTGTCGGCGAAAGGTCACCGGATCACCGGGTACCCGACTCGGTCGTGACGAAGGTCCGCGACCGCCTTCTCAGCGGCAAGCGGTGCTTCATCGGCCTGACGCTCACCGAGGTCCGCGCCGCCGATCTCCCCGATCGACATGCCTAGTCCGCGCAGCGGCGGCCCGGTTGCGATGGCCGAGGACGAACTAGCCGAGTTCTTGGCGCAGGGGCCGAGCGGCGCGATCTGTGTCGTCGACGCCGACGGCCAGTTGCTGGCCCTACCGGCGCGGGTGGTCGACTTCGACTCCGCCACAATCGCCGTCACCGTCGGCGGCGTGAATGGCGACGCCACGCAACGCGCTGAGATCCAAGCCTGCGTGGTGGCCGACACCTTCACCGCCTATCGGGACATTCGCGGTGTGATCGTGCAGGGCACAGCGATATGGCCACCTCCTTCGGATGATGTAGCCACGCTGAGCGTCAGCTGCATCGTGACGTTCTCGTTCGCCAACGCCTAGAGGATTGGGCGCCGACATTCTGGCTACCCAGTAGCCATGTCAGGATTCGATACCAGCCAACCGATCACCGACGAGGCGTCCCTCGAGGACATCGACGAGGTCGACGACGCGACCAAGCAGAAGGCCGCGTCCAAGCGGCCTGCTGAACCCGACGAGTTGGGCGACGCGACGCCAGGCCCGCGCTGAGGCGCTCAGGCTTCCTTCACGAGGCGTATCAACGCCTCGGCATCGGCGATGCTGCGCAGCAGGTCATTGAGATGAGTGCAGGTGCTGGTACCGGACAATTCCTGTCGGACCCGAAAGTGCAGTTCCTGCAACGTCATTCCGATGATTCGCGCAGCGCTCGCGACCGCGCCGGGACACTCCTGCCACGGCAGCACCCGTGGTGTGGCAACGGATTCGACGATCACGCCGGAGTCGGTGTCCACGACGACGGCCAGCGTGTACTCGTGGATGATCGTCTCCACCCCGTCGCTTCGCACATAGGTGTCGCGGAACATCGCGTCGATGCCGACTCGTGACGGCGACTCACCCTGGTAGACATCGATGCGCCGTCTGCGGCGCATGGCGTGGCGTGGTAACGCCGCCACATGGTGCCAGGCCCAAGAGTCGTCGCCGTGATCGAGGTCGGGAGCCTCCGGGCCGGTGACGATCACGGGATCGCCTGCCTCGAACGAGGTCAGCAGCAGCCCGCCGGTCGCGAAACCCGCGCACTGGTCGGCGACCGGCAGGTACCCCGACTTCGCGACGTCTCCGAGCAGGTTCGACGCCGACAGTGCATGGCCTGATATCAGCGTGGCGACGGGAACATCGTCCAGCAGCGTGTAGCGCAGGTCGCGCGCCTGCCGCAGCTCGGGAGCCACCTTGTCGGCCGCGGCGCGGAACCCGCTCATCGCGGGCGCGCCGGCCAGCCGGGACATGGCGGCGACCGTTGGCGTCACCTCAACATGACGGACAACACGGGCAATCAGCTCGATAGTGGCCGAGAGCGTCGCGGAGTCGAACTCGTTCACTGTTCCGTCGGCCGCCGTCCACAGATCACGCGCCCGCCCGTTCAGATACACCGGGTCCAGTGAGCCTTCGTCGCGGGTCATGTCGATCGACGTGGTGCGGCGCGCGGACCGGGGACGACGCGATGGATTGCCGGTCGTGGGCTCGTGCACGCCGTGCAGAGGATGCAGCCCGAAGGGCGGGGAGCCCAGGTCCGTCACCGAATCGACATTAGCGCCCCGAGGCCGGTCGGAACGCGAAGGTTACCAACGACTGACCGTCGGCGGTCTCCAGCGTGGTGGTGGTCGACACCAAGGGCTGGCCGATCCGTAGCTCGGCCGGATTCGCCTCGACGATCAGTGTCTCCACCAGCACGCTTTCGCTCAACTCGACGAAGCCAATCACATAGGGCTGGAACACCTTTGGATCCCGATTGCCCTTGTACGGCAACGGTGGCGGGAACTCCTGGGTGGTGTAGGTGTAAAGCGTTCCCTCGGTGGACAACTCGATTGGCTCGATGTCCTCCTGGATTTCGGGGTCGCCGTCGAAGAGCTCGGGCCGCTCGGCCGGGAACTTCACCGCACCCGACGAACGCCTGCGCGAGCCGAACAGCACCGCGCGGTCGCCGTCGACCCGGAACAGTCCCTCGGTGATCAGGGCGGTCATCTCAGGCCACCTCGATGACCATCGCGGCACCCATACCGCCGCCGGCACACATCGACAGAACGCCGATACCTCCACCGCGCCTGCGCAATTCGTAGATCGCCGAGGTGACCATCCGGGCACCGGTCGCCGCGATCGGGTGGCCGAGGCTGATGCCCGACCCGTAGACGTTAACGATCTCCTCGTCGAGACCCAGTTCGCTGGCACACGCCACCGCCTGGGCGGCGAACGCCTCGTTGATCTCGAACAGTGCGACGTCCTCGAGTTTGCGGCCGGCCAGTTCGAGCGCCTTAGGGATGGCCTTGATCGGCCCGCTGCCGGTCCGCGTCGGGTCGAGTCCGACCTGCGTCCAGGACAGCACGCTTGCCAGCACGTCCCGCTGGGTCTCCGGGCTCGCCAGGGCCACCACCGCCGCGGCATCGTTGATGCCGGAGGAGTTTCCTGCCGTCACCGTGAAGCCGTCGATCTCGGGATGCAGTACTTTCAGGCTCGCCAGCGACTCCATCGAGCTTCCCCGGCGCGCATGCTCGTCTTCGGCGAAGGTCACCGTGGTCCCGTCGGCCTGCGGAACCTGGATCGGCACGATCTCGTCGAGGAAAGCGCCGGCGTCGATGGCTTTGATCGCGCGCTGATGGCTGCGCAGCGCCCACTCGTCCTGTGCCTCGCGGGTGATCCCGTACTGGATGTTGCAGTTGTGAGCAACGGTGATCGACATGTCCATCGCGGGTGCGTCCGCGGTCGGCGGATGCGACTCGGGGAACCACTGCTCATAGTCCTCGGCGGACTTGCCTGTGGTGAAGGGTTTGCGCTTCTGCATTACCGGGCCGGTGGACAGCGATTCCATGCCCCCGGCCAGGATGGCGCGACTCATTCCGGACGCAATCTGACCCGCGCCGACGGCGATCGCCGACAGGCTCGAGGCGCACTGCCGGTTGACCGCCAGCCCAGGAACGTCGAGTAGCCCGAGGGCAACTGCGATGTAGCGGGCGCTGTCGCCGCCGCCTTGCATGCTCTCGGCCAGTACCAGGTCGTCGAACTCCGCGGCGTCAAGGCCGGACCGATCCACCACCGCCGCGACGACGGGCTTGGCGAGCTCGATCGCGGGCATGTTGGCCAGCGTGCCCTTGCGCGCGGTTCCGATCGGTGTGCGGGCAGCGGCCACGATCGCTGCGCGGGACGTTGTGGTGGCCATGTGACTCCCAAGATCGTCAAAGTTGACGGGCTGCTTGCCCGATGAGCGAGGCCAGTCTATACCGTTAAATAGATATCGGTATGTCGGCGTAAGCGAGTTTGGGAGTGACCCGTGAAGGTGATCAAGTCCGTGGACGACGCGCTCGCAACGATCGGGGAGGAACTCGGCGTCAGCCGGTGGGTGGACATTGACCAGAGCCGGATCGACGCTTTCGCCGACGTGACGATGGATCACCAATGGATCCATGTCGACGTCGAGAAGGCCAAGGCCGAAAGCCCTTACGGCGCAACGATCGCGCACGGCTTCCTCACGCTCTCACTGATCCCCGGCGTGAGCAAGGACAACTACCGCGTCGAGAACGCCAAGATGGGCATCAACTACGGCCTGAACAAGGTGCGGTTCCTGTCCGCGGTCACTGCGGGCAGCCGCGTCCGGGTCAGGTCCGAACTCGCGGACGCGGCCAGGGTCGCCGACGACACCGTGAACCTGACCGTGCGTCACACCGTCGAGATCGACGGCGTCGACAAACCGGCCGCGGTGGCCGAACTGATCGCTAGGTTCGTCTGGTGACTGGCGGACCGTTCGAAGGCAGAGCCGTCATCACCGGGGCGGGTAAGTCCCAGGTCGGCCGCAGACTCGGGCGGACCGGATTGGACCTCACCCTTGAGGCGGTGCTGCGGGCGATCGCCGACGCCGGGTTGAGCGTCGACGACGTCGACGGGATCGCCAGCTACCCGGGACCGGGTGTGCCGGACCCCGGATTCTCCGGGGCCACCGTCCAGGAGGTCCGCAACGCACTCGGACTGCGCTCCCGCTGGTACATGTCGGCTTTGGAGACCGCGGGGCAGATCGGCCCGGCGATCGAGGCATGCATGGCGGTCAGTCTCGGGCTGGCCAACCACGTCGTGGTCTACCGGTCGGTGTGGGAATCCACCGCCGCGCAGCAGGCCGGCGGCGGCCGCGCCTCAGTGCTGTTCGGCGGTGGCGCGTTGCCCCCACACCTGGAGTGGACGGCGCCTTTCGGCGCCCTGTCGGCGGCGAACTGGCTGGCGATGCCGGCCCAGCGGTATATGCACGACTTCGGTTTGACGCGCGAACATTTGGGCCGCATCGCGATCAACGCCCGCACCAACGCCGGACTCAACCCCGATGCGATCTACCGCGAACCGATGACGATGGACGACTACATCAGCGCGAGAATGATCTCCGAGCCGCTGTGCCTTTACGACTGCGACGCCCCATGCGACGGCGCCACCGCCGTGATCGTGTCCCGCCGCGACGCCGCCAACGGC
>NZ_DASXHW010000500.1:0-3901 GCF_036488105.1 Mycobacterium sp.
GCTGGCTGGTTTGCTAGCCGATGCAGATCACAGTGCAATTGGGAGTCTCGGCAGCAGGCGACTGCGCCGGCCGCATCGATGGATCGGCAAACCCGGGTTGGCCGAAGTCGATCAGCGGCATTTGGGCCAGCGGGTCGGTGGACGGCAGGCCGTGGACATTGAGCGGCAACCCCGGCCCGAGCCCCTCCGGGTTCTCCAGATGCAGGTCACCGAGCGGCGGTGCCGGCCCGGTCACCGGTGGCAGGTCTACCGGAACCACTCCGGTGGCATAAGCCGCGGCCCAGCCCAACACATTTCGGGCGTACGGGATCGAGTTGTTGTAGCGCAAGATTGCCGTCATTACCTGGGACTGGTCTCGCAAGTTCAGGCCGCCGCTGCACAGATACCGCGCCGCGGACAGGGTGGAGTCGTAAAGGTTCTGGGGATCGGCGATGCCGTCCCCGTCACCGTCAGAGGCATATCGCGCCCAGGTGCCGGGCAGGAACTGCATCGGGCCCATGGCGCGCGCGTAGCTCACTCGACCGCCCGCGCTGCTTTGGACAATGACCTCGTTTCCGGGCAGCGTGCCATCCAACGCGGGTCCATAGATCGGCCGGACCGCGGTACCGCGGGCATCGGTCGCACCGCCATTGGCATGGCCAGATTCAATGCGTCCGATACCGGCCAACAGATTCCAACTGATCCCGCAGCCAGGATCAGACGTCGCCATCTTCTGCTCGGCGTTACGGTAGGCAGCCAGGGCCATCCACGGAACGCCCAGTGCACTTGGCGATTTCACCATTGAAGGGGGCGGCGGAGCCGACTTGGCGGCCGCCGCGATATGAACGCTGGCCGGTGGCCGCGCGACGGCGACCACGACCGGCCCCGACGGGCGACTCGCGGTGGCTGCAACAGCCGCTACCGAAGCAATGGCAACATGGGCCAAAGCCGGTGTGGGCGGGGGCATTCGGCGCGCCACGCCGCTTACGGCACACGCAAGCACCAAGGGAGCTATCGTAGCGACGCTCAACGCTGACTTCCGAGTCATACGGATTCCCTGCTGGCGCATCGCCGCAGGGTGGCCTTGGCTAAACCTCCGAATGCCCGAGTCCGTACGCGATCTGTGCACCACAGCCGGCTCTTCGGTATGCGGCCTCAGGCGGTGACGCGGCATTTTGTCTCAGTACCTGCGTTGGGTGGAGATCGACGCGGTGTCCGCGTCTTCGTCGCAGTGCCAGCCAGAGGCGGCGGCGTCGTAGTCGTGGCAGAACGCTGACCTCGCCCTCCGGGGTGACCTCGCCAGGCTGAATTGGTTGACGTCGATGTAGCCGTCGTGGAACAGCTGGGCGCAGCCGGTTAGGTACTTCAGGTAGCGCTCGTAGACGCCTTGCGACTGGAGCAGAATGGCTCGATTTCTGTTGTCCCGCAATGTCGCCGCCCACACGTCCAGGGTCCTGGCATAGTGATGCTGCAGGGACTGGATTTGGGTCACCGTGAAACCGGCCTTGATGGCGTGTTCTTCAACCGTAGAGACCAATGGCAGCCACCCGCCGGGGAAGATCTCGGCCAAGATGAATTTGCTGAACTGGACCAGGTCGTGCGTCAGCGTGATACCCCGCCGCCTCAACTCTATGAACGCGGGGCGGACGATGGTGTGCAGCAGCATCACGCCGTCTGCCGGCAAGACCTGGTAGGCCATCTCAAAGAAGCGGCGGTAGCGGTCGCGCCCGAAGTGCTCGAACGCCCCGATGGACACGATCCGGTCGACTGGCTCGCGAAATTGTTCCCAGCCTCGCAGTAACACCCGCCTCGAGCGGACGGTGTCCATCTCGTCGAACATCTTCTGGACATGTACGGCTTGATTTTCCGACAATGTCAGGCCGACGACGTTGACGTCGTAGCGCTCGACAGCTCGCCGCATGGTGGCGCCCCAGCCGCATCCGATGTCCAGCAGTGTCATCCCGGATTGCAGACCTAGCTTGCCTAGCGCCAGATCGATCTTGGCGATCTGGGCCTCTTGCAGCGTCATATGGTCGCGTTCGAAATAGGCGCAGCTGTAGGTCTGGGTCGGGTCGAGGAACAGGCGAAAGAAGTCGTCCGACAGGTCGTAGTGGGCCTGCACATTTTCAAAATGGGGCGTCAGCTGCACGGACATACCGACATGATCCTTATCGGTGTTGAGGATCCGTAAAGGTGGGGATCGCTTCGTCATTTGTCATTGCTGGGCCCTCCCCCGCCTCGCTAAAGAGCTGGCACCAGATGTGATCGCAGCTAGCGAGCGGACGCAGCAATTCATGTGCGAGCTCGGGTCGCGCATGCTCCACGAGCGTGGGGCCGCCATTCCATACCCGATGGGATTCAATGCAAATGAATGCATGCCGCCGGTGTCGTGCAGGACCACATCGGCGGATGCCTGCAGTCCACGTTGAACACCAAGACCGCCCAGACCCTTGGGGAAATGAACCCACATGAGCCCCGCGTCAAACCAGGCCCCAAGAAAGTGCCGCCGGCCCATAGATCGCGGATCGTGCCGGCTGACCAATTCGAGTGTTCGATGTTCGACATACGCCGACGCCGTCTCGACCTCGATGGCAGGTTCAGCCATAAGCCGCACTATATATGTAAGTGCTGACTTCTTTCAAGCTCGCATGTTGGATCCGCCTTGGGTAGTCCTCTTGGTTGGCCTAGCTGGGCGTCGGCGTACGTCCAACAGTCGGCAGGAACCCGTATCCCAACACCGCCGGTGGCGGTATCCAAGGGCCCCGATGCTCGATAGATATCAGGCATCGTGACCATGTCGGTGTGCGATTCTCGAATCCGAGCAACCGGATGTCTCCTTGCAATCGCTCGTTCAGTTTGGCCAGACACTGCCCTCCCCTGGCCATAGATAGCATGTGCTTACTCTCTAATGATGCGGATCTGGAATTCGGGTTTGAGGTGCCGCGCCGGGTGGCGGTCGTTGCAAGGGCATGCCGGGACGGACGCGGACCCAATCCGATACTTCCGGTGCAGAAGAAGAGCAGCTCTGAAGCCGCGACCCTGCGTCGACCGCGTCAAGGGCTCAGACTGGCGATGCGAGTGCGGGCGGTTACGAGAGCCAGGTCGTACGCTTCGCCGACTCCGGCGCCGTGCGTTGACGTCGACTATCAACGGCCGGTCCAGGCAGGGCGACGTTTCTCGACGAAAGCACGGGGGCCCTCTCGATAATCCGCCGATTGCCGGATGGCTTTGCCCTCGCTGCGGGAGAGGTCCCACAGCTCCTGCTCGGGCCGACCGAGCGCAGCCAAGGCAACCCGGCGACTGGCGCGCACCGCTAGCGGCGCATTCGCGCAGATCTGGACCGCAAGCTCGACGGCCGCGTCGAGCGAGGTGCCTGGCTCGACCAGATCCACCGCCAGACCGTACGCATGGGCCGCTTCAGCGCTGATCGGCTCCCCGGTGAGCATGGCCTTCATCGCAACTTGCATGGGCATCGCGCGCGGCAGTCGGAACATTCCGCCCGCCACCGCGATCAGCCCAAGCTTGACCTCCGGCAAACCGAATGTTGCGCGCTTCGAGGCGACCACCAGATCACAGGAGAGCGCGATCTCGCATCCGCCGCCAAGCGCAGGCCCATCGACAGCAGCGATCAGCGGCTTGGTTCGTGGGTACTGAACGACGCCGGCAAAACCGTGCTCGGTCCAGAGCTCCTCCATCCCACCTGCGGCGACGACCTTAAGGTCCACCCCGGCACAGAACGCCGATCCCGCGCCGGTCAGCACCCCGACCCATGCGTCATCGTCACGTTCGAAGCGGTCGAGGGCATCGTCGAGTCCGCGTGCCACCGCACCATTCACCGCGTTGCGGGCGTCGGGTCGGTCGATCGTGACGATGGTCACGCGGCCACGTCGTTCGTACCGGACTGCGTTCACGCTCGTGCTCC
>NZ_DASXHW010000513.1:0-3706 GCF_036488105.1 Mycobacterium sp.
AATCCACGTGTAGCTGACCCGATCGAATCGCTGCGCCAGCGCGCGAGCCTGCTCGTGAAGCTCGGCAAGGTCGGGATGCTTGACCTTCCATCGCCCCGACATCTGCTCGACGACGAGTTTGGAATCCATCGACACCGCGACGTCGGTGGCGTGCAACTTCGCGGCCTCCTCCAAACCCGATATCAGGCCGCGATATTCGGCGACGTTGTTGGTGGCCAGGCCGATGGACTGCTTGCTCTCGGCCAGCACGATCGAGCGATCCGCGGACCAGACCACCGAGCCGTAGCCGGCCGGTCCGGGGTTACCGCGGGATCCTCCGTCGGCCTCGACGAGGACCTTCACTGGCTTGCGCCCTGGAGCCGCAACAAAATTGCCCCGCATTCGGGGCACCGCAGCACTTCGTCGTCGGCCGCCGCGGAGATCCGGGCCAGCTCGCCGCGGTCGATCTCGATTCGGCACGCCCCGCATCGGCGCCCTTGCAGCACGCCCGCCCCGGGGCCGCCGCCGGCCCGCTGTCGTTCGTACAGCGTCACCAGATCCTGAGCCAGCTCAGCGGTGAGTTCGCCGCGCCTCGCAGAGTGAACGCGCCGATGGTGGTCGATGTCGGCCAGCGTTGTGTCCAGGGCTTGTTGAGCGGCGGCCAGGTCGTTCTGCAGTGCGTCGACGGTCGCCTGCTCCGCGGCCTGCTGTGTCTGTAACTGTTCGCGGCGTTCCATCACCTCCAACAGCGAATCTTCCAGGCTGGATTGGCGGCGCTCCAGGGTGCCCAATTCGTGCTGCAACTCCGACAATTGCTTGGCATCCGCTACGGATTGCAGCAACGACCGGTCCCGGTCCTCGCGCTGGCGCACCGCGTCGATCTCCGACTCGAAGCGCGAGACCTGGGTGTTCAAGTCCTCCAACGCAATCTGCAAGGCCCCCAGCCGGTCATTGGCGGCGACCTGCTCGGTTTGTATCCGCTCGCAGTCGGCGCGCTCGGGCAGGTGGCCGGCGCGGTGGTTCATCTTCGCCAGCTCGGCGTCGAGTTCAGCGACTTCGAGTAGTGAGCGCTGCTGTGCGACTTCGGCTTTCATGCGTACTCTCCCCCGCCGTCGTTGTCGACGTTCCATGGATCGGTGCGGATGGGACACACATCCACCGACAATGCGGTGCCAAAAGTCGACCGCAGCACGTCGGCAGCCTGCGCACACCACGGGTATTCACTGGCCCAATGCGCGACGTCGACCAGCGCCACCTCCGAAGCACGGCGGTGCTCGTCGGCCGGGTGGTGACGCAGATCGGCCGTCACGTAGGCCTGGACATCAGCGTCCGCCACGGCACCCAGCAGCGAGTCACCCGCACCGCCGCACACGGCAACCCGGGAGACCAGCCGGTCCGGGTCACCGGCGGCGCGCACGCCCCATGATGTTTGCGGCAACCCTGCCCGCACTCGGGAGACGAACGCGCTCAACGGCTCTGGCTGTGGGAGCGAGCCGATCCGGCCCAGCCCGGCGTCGCCCGGCGTCGGCGCGAGCGCGACGATGTCGAACGCCGGCTCCTCATACGGGTGCGCCTCGCGCATCGCCGCGAGCACCCGAACCCGCGCCTGCGCGGGCGCGACAACCTCGACCCGGTCCTCGACCACGTGTTCCACCGCGCCGACGCTGCCGATGGCCGGCTGAGCGCCATCCTCCGGCAGGAATTGGCCGGTGCCGGTGACACTCCAACTGCAGTGCGAGTAGTCGCCGATCTGACCGGCGCCGGCCGCGAAGATCGCCGCTCGCAGCGCATCCGCGTTCTCGGGCGGGACGAAAATCACCCACTTGTCCAGATTCAGCGAGGCCGGCGCGGGTTCCAGAACCGCCTCGACGGTCAACCCCAGCGCGTGCGCCAGCGCGTCGGAGACGCCCGGTGACGCCGCGTCGGCGTTGGTGTGCGCGGTGAACAGCGAACGCCCGGTGCGGATCATCCGGTGCACCAACCCGCCCTTGGCGGTGTCGGCGGACACTGTGTCCACTCCATGCAACAGCAACGGATGGTGGGCCAACAGCAGGCCGCCGTCGGGCACCGCGTCGACCACCGCGGCGGTGGCGTCGACCGCGATCGTCACCGAGCTCAGCGCGTCGTCGGGGTCGCCGCAGACCAGACCGATCGAATCCCACGACTGAGCAAGCCCGGGCGGGTACGCCTCGTCCAATGCATCGATGACCACACCCAACCGAACCGTCATCGCAGCCCCCCGCTCTTGGCGATGTCCGCGATCGCCTCGACGAGCCGCGGCCACTCCGGTCGCACCGCAGCGCGCAGGTAGCGCCCGTCCAGGCCGACGAACGTGTCGCATCGTCTCACCGCAATTCCTCTGGTGTGCAGATGCTTTCGCGTCAACTCGGCGTCACCGACGGTGAACAAGACAAATGGCGCGCGGCCGTCGACCGGCTCGACACCCGCAGGGCGCAGGCCAGACACCATCTCGGCGCGCATCGCCGCCAACCGCCGGGCACCCGCCGCGGCTTCGGCCACCGCCGCCGGCGCACAGCACGCCGCGACGGCGGTCAACTGCAGCGTGCCCATCGGCCAGTGCGGGCGGGTAGCGGTCAGCCGCGCCAGCACCTCCGGAGCACCCAGCGCGTAGCCCACCCGCAGTCCGGCCAGCGCCCACGTCTTGGTGAGGCTGCGCAGCACCAGGACGTCGGGCAGCGGCTGGTCGGCCAGCGACTCCGGCTCGCCGGGAACAGCATCGGCGAACGCCTCGTCCACCACAACGATGCGGCCGGGCCGCCGCAACGACAGGATGTGTTCGCGCGTGTGCATAACGGCGGTCGGGTTGGTCGGATTGCCGACCACGACCAGGTCGGCCTGCTCGGGTACCTGCGCGCCCGCCAGACCGAACGGTGGATCGAGCACGGCGTGATGCACCGGGACACCGGCGGCTCGCAGCGCCACGTCCGGTTCGGTGAACGACGGTGCGATCACCGCGGCCAGTGTCGGACGCAAATTAGGCAGCAGTGCGAATCCCTCGGCGGCACCGGCCAACAGCGCAACCTCGTCGTCGGCGCGGCGGTGCCGGCCGGCGACGGCCCGGATCGCCGCACGCTCGTCGTCGACGCTCGGGTACCGCGCCACGTCGGGCAGCCGGGCAGACAGTCGCTCCAGCAGCCAGACCGGCGGCTGCGCGTGCCGGATGTTGACGGCGAAATCGAGCATGCCGGGTTCGGCGGCTTGATCACCGTGATAGCGCGCCCCGGGGAGCGAGATCGATGCGCTCGAATCCAGACTCGCCACATCTCAAACAGTAACGACCGCGCGTGGTCGTCCGGTATCGGGACCGATCACCGCCACGTCAGGCCATCCTGGACAATAGGTACGTGACAGGCACGGTCTCGGCAGCTCAACCCCAGCTGGTGATCTTCGACCTCGACGGCACGCTCACCGACTCCGCGGACGGCATCGTGTCCAGCTTCCGGCACGCGCTCGGCGAGATCGGGGCCGCGGTACCCGAGGGCGACCTGGCCAGTCAGATCATCGGCCCGCCGATGCACCACACCTTCGAGGCGATGGAGCTGGGCGAGCACGCCGAGGCGGCGATCGCCGCCTACTACGCCGACTACACCACCCGCGGTTGGGCGATCAACAGCCTCTTCGACGGGATCGGGCCATTGCTCGCCGATCTGCGGACCGCCGGTGTCCGACTGGCGGTGGCCACTTCCAAAGCGGAGCCGACCGCGCA
>NZ_DASXHW010000533.1:0-5036 GCF_036488105.1 Mycobacterium sp.
CGATGTGAAGCCGATGACGCCGCGGATCCCGTTGATCAGCACGGTCGGCCAATCCGGCGGTGCGGCAGCGACGTTCGACGCCGACTACTGGGTGGTCAACCTGCGCAACCCGGTGCGATTCAGCCAAGCCGTCGCGAAGGCTGCCGAAAATCACACCACCTTCGTCGAAGTCAGCCCCCACCCCCTGCTCACCCATGGCATCGGCGAGACGCTGGCCTCGGTGTCGTCGCGCGATCGCTTCAACGTCACCGCGGCGATGAAGCGTGGCGACGACGAAACACTTTCTGTCCACGAGCAACTCGCCACGCTCGGCGTGACGGCCCAGGACACCGAGGGTCGGCGCCGCCTCGACATACCCGCGTCGCCGTGGCTGCACGCCAGCTACTGGGTCGAGAAGAAGGCGGCCGGACAACGGCTGACCAACGTCCACCCGCTACTCGGCGCACACGTCGAGATGCCATCCGGTGATGAGCATGTCTGGCAGACCGACATCGGTGTCGAGGCGTTGCCATGGTTAGCCGATCACACGATTGGGGGCCGGGCGGCCCTCTCGGCGGCCGGCTTCGCCGAGATGGCGTTGGCCGCAGCCGGCCAGGCACTCGGCGCATCCGTCGTCACAGCGCTGGAGATCGAGCGGCCGCTGATCCTGGACGCTCAGACCCGCGTGACGACACAGCTGTCGCAAGGTCACGACGCGAATCGCGTTGAGATCCAAGCCCGCTCGGCCGGCGGCAGCTGGTCGCGGTATGCGGTGGCCGACGTCGACGTGGTCGACGCGCCGGCCGGCAAGCAGGACGGTGAGGGCACCGAGGTCGTGCTGCCCGACGAGGTCGCCGACCACCCCGAGTACCGCATCCACCCGGTGCTGCTCGACGCGGCATTGCGGCAACTGGCCGCCGCCATCCAAGGGGAGTCAGACGAGGCGTCGTATCAAGCGGTTTCGGTGGAGACGATCCGGGTGTTCGGCCCGATCCGCGGCCGGGCACGTAGCCACACCGAACTGGTCGAGCAGGGGCAGGACGGACACCGGGGCCGCATCGTTCTCACCGATGACACCGGGGCCACGATCGCGGAGCTGACCGGCATCGAGCTGAAGCCGGTGGATCTGGCCAGTGTGCCGCTGCCGTTGGAGCAGAAGATCTTCGACGCCGCATGGGTGCAGAACCCGGCGCCGCGGGGCGATGCGGTGGCAGAGGGTACCTGGGTGGTGGTGGCCGAATCTGATTCGGAGACAACGGCACTCGCAGCGGAGCTCACGACGCGGTTGACGTCGCCGGTTCGGCGAGTGATCAGCGCGTCGTTGGCGGACGAGTCCGCAGTGGCCGAAGCCTTCGCCGCCATCGGAGGCGATTCGCAGTTCCCGCCGGTGGGCATCGTCGTGCTGCTGGCGAAGCGCCCGTTCGACGGCGCCGACATCGATGCCGCGCTGAGCCGTTCACAAGACTTGATCGTGCAGATCTCGGCCGCCGCTCACGCGGCCGTCGACGGCTGGAAGGGCAAGTCGCCGCGGTTGTGGCTGGTCACCCGCGACGGACTGTCGGTTCGCGACAACGAGCCGGGCGACCCGGCGATCGGCGCGCTCAAAGGCCTCATCCGCAACTGGAGGTTCCCCGGCGAAGCGGCCCGCGTGCTGGCCGGCGAGCCGGATCTCGGCGCCACCCTGCTCGATCTGGGCGGCGCCGGTGACCTCGTCGCTGCGCTGACGAATGAGTTGGCGGCATCGACCGGCGACGACGTGGTCGCGCTGCGCGAGGACGGTCGCTACGTCGAGCGGCTGGTGCGGGCGACGCTGGACGGCGGCCACCACGAAGCGGTGGTTCGCGCCGATGGCTCCTACATCGTCACCGGCGGTCTCGGAGGCCTGGGCACCGTCGTCACCCGCTGGCTGGTCGAGCGTGGCGCGGGTCGGATTGTGCTCAACGGCCGCAGTGAACCCTCCGAAGCGCAACGCAATGACCTGGACGCCCTGGGCGACGGCACCGAGGTTGTCTTCGTGGCCGGCGACATCGCAAGCCCCGGGGTGGCCGAGCGGTTGGTGGCTGCGGCCGAAGAGACGGGACGACCGCTGCGCGGACTCGTGCACGGCGCCGGTGTGACCGGCGACGGCCTGGTGACCGCGCTGACCCGGGAAGGAATGCAGCGGGTCTGGACGCCCAAGGTGGCCGGCGCGCTGCGACTGAACGCGGCGACTACCAACCGCGAGCTGGACTGGTGGGTCGGCTTCTCCTCGATGGCCACGCTGCTCGGCTTGCCGGGCCAACTGGCCTACGCCACCGGGAACGCCTGGCTCGATGCGCTGATGACGTGGCGACGCGCGTCCGGGTTGCCCGCCACCGCGATCAACTGGGGCCAGTGGTCGGACGTCGGCATGAGCCGGGCGTTGACCTACAGCGTGCTCGACCCGATCACGCCCGACGAAGGCATCGAGGCGCTGCAGAATCTGGTCGGAGGGCCGCTCAACCGGGTGGGTGTGGGACGGCTGCGGCTCGACCGCGCGGTCGCGGCCACTCCGGATTTCCGCGACCTCGACTACTTCGGCACGGTCGTCTCAGAATTCGACGCCACCGTCGGAGTCACGAGCACCGAGCACCCGGCGACGGCCGATCACGCGGGCGCGCCGGTGGCCGCGGCCCCGGACTGGTCGACGCTGTCCACCGAGGACCGGCTCACCGAACTGCAGACCAGGTTGCAGGCCATCTTGGGGCGCGAGCTGAGGATGTCGCCCTCGGCGATCAACCTCGATGCGCCGTTCCCCGAACTGGGCCTGGACTCGATGATGGCCATGACGGTGCTCAAGGAGACCAAGAAGCTGGTCGGCCTGGACGTGTCGGCGAACATGTTGTTCAACCACCCGACGATCTCCTCGTTGGCGGTGTACGTGGCGGGTCTGCTTGCACCTCCGGACACGCCGGAGGAAGATACCGCCGATTCAGCGGCCGCCTCGGCGAGCGGTGTGCTGGATGAATTGTTTGACAGCGTGGAGTCGGCTTCGGCGGGCAGTGAGTGAGAGCGGTATCTTCTGGTGACATCTCTGATGGCTGAAGCCAGCAGCTTCATGACCTTCACTCAGCCTCAGATCCTTCTCTGCGGTGCGTCTATCGACGCCGCACGACGGGCCAGTCCGACCCTGATAAGGACGGTAGCAGTGAGGAACGACAGAATCCGCTGCCACGCGGCGGAGGTCCCCATTTCCCCGGCGGCTGAAGCCGCCGGTCCCCTCGGGCCGTACTGATGGCGACGATTTACGACAGAGTTTCGGCGATGTCCGGCGACAAGCGGGACGCGCTGACGCAGCAGTTCGACAAGGCCGCACGGATCGCCACCGCCGAGCCGATCGCGGTGGTCGGTATGGGCTGCCGTTTCCCGGGCGGCGCGGTGGGCCCGGAGGGCTACTGGAACTTCCTGGCGAACAGCGGCGACGGCATCAGTGAGATCCCGGCTGATCGTTGGAATGCCGACGACTACTACGACCCGGATCAGTTTGCGCCCGGCCGGATGTCGTCCAAGTGGGGTGGGTTCCTGCCCGACGTGGCCGGCTTCGACGCCGACTACTTCGGGATCTCCCCGCGTGAAGCCGAAGCCATGGACCCCCAGCAGCGGCTGATGCTCGAGGTGGCCTACGAGGCGCTCGAACACGCGGGGATCGCGACAGACGAACTGTCGGGTGTGCGCGCCGCCGTCATGATGGGCGTGTATTACGGCGAGTACCAAACGATTTCGGCGGCCGACCCGGACAGCATCGACGCCTACTCGGCAACCGGCAATGCCCACGCCGTCGCCGTCGGGCGCATCGCGTACCTGCTCGGGCTGCGGGGTCCGGCGGTGGCGATCGACTCCGCGTGTTCGTCGTCGCTGGTGACGATTCATCTGGCCTGTCAGAGCCTGCGGCTGCGCGAGAGCGACCTGGCCCTGGCCGGCGGGGTCAGCCTCATCCTGCGGCCGGAAACTCAGATCGCGATGGCCAAGTGGGGAATGCTGTCCCCGAACGGCCGGTGCTACTCCTTCGACTCCCGCGCCGACGGATTCGTCCGCGGCGAGGGTTGCGGTGTCGTGGTGCTCAAGCGGCTCACCGACGCCGTGCGCGACGGGGACCGCGTGCTGGCCGTCGTGCGGGGTTCCGCGGTCAACCAGGACGGCCGGTCCAACGGCCTGACCGCGCCCAACACCATTGCGCAACAAGACGTCATCAGGAATGCACTGCGCAGCGCCGACGTGACCGCCGCCTCGGTGAACTACATCGAGGCACACGGCACCGGCACCGGGCTGGGTGACCCGATCGAGTTCGAAGCATTGGCCGACCAATACGGCCGCGGCGAGAGCCAATGTGCCCTGGGCGCAGTGAAATCCAACTTCGGCCACCTTGAGGCCGCGGCCGGCATCGCCGGCTTCATCAAGGCCGCGTTATCTGTGCAGCGGGCGCAGATACCGCCCAATCTCAACTTCGTGCAATGGAATCCGGCAATCGACCCGTCGCCCACCCGGCTGTTCGTTCCCACCGAGCTCAGCCCGTGGCCGGCAGAGGAAGGCCCGCGCCGGGCTGCCATATCGTCGTTCGGCATCGGCGGGACGAACGCACACGTCGTGATCGAGCAGGGCCCGGACCCGGTACCGGCCGCCGCTGCCGATTCGGCGTCACCGGTGACGACGCTGACCATCTCCGGCAAGAGCGAGCAGCGGATCGCGTCGTGGGCGACGGCACTGGCCGATTGGATGGCGGGCCAGGGTGCCGATGTGTCGCTGGCCGACATCGCGCACACCGTCAACCTTTACCGCAGTCGCCACAACAAACTGGCCACGGTCTCCGCGCGCGACCGCACCGAGCTAGTGGCTGGACTGCGGGCGCTGGCCGCCGGCCAGCCGACGCCGGGCGTTGTCGGCCCGCGCGAGGCTCCCCGCGGTTCGGGCACGGTGTTTTTGTATTCGGGTCAGGGTTCGCAGTGGGCGGGGATGGGTCGGCAGTTGTTGGCCGATGAGCCGGCTTTTGCTGCGGCGGTGGCCGAGTTGGAGCCGGATTTTGTGGCGCAGGTGGGTTTTTC
>NZ_DASXHW010000072.1:0-4433 GCF_036488105.1 Mycobacterium sp.
GAACGACATGCGGCTGTATCTGGACGGCGGTCTGCAGTTCTCCACCCGCGACGAGTACCGCTACACCGAGAGCCTCGTCTATCCCGCGCTCGGTGCCGGTGCACACTCGGTGCTCGTACTGGGTGGCGGCGACGGACTGGCGGCACGTGAGCTGCTACGCACCCCGGGCGTCGACAAGATCGTGCAAGTCGAGCTCGACCCCGCGGTCATCGAATTAGCACGCAGCACAATGCGTTACGCCAACGGTGGGTCGCTGGACAACCCGCGGGTGCATGTCGTGGCCGGCGATGCGATGAAATGGTTACGCGATACGAAGTCACCGTCGTTCGACGCGATCATCGTGGATCTCCCCGATCCGGACACTCCGGTGCTGGGTCGGCTGTATTCGATCGAGTTCTACGCGCTGGTGTCCCGCGCGCTGGCTCCAGGTGGGCTGATGGTGGTGCAGGGGGGCAGCCCGTACTCGACCCCGACTGCGTTCTGGCGCACGATTTCCACCATCACCGCAGCGGGTTACGCGGTCACGCCGTACCACGTATTTGTGCCGACATTCGGCGACTGGGGCTTTGCGCTGGCGCGAAGGGGCGACCAGGCGCCGCAACCCGCTCTGCCGCGCAACGCGCCGCCGCTGCGCTTTCTGAACCCGTCGGTACTCGACGCCGCGACAGTGTTCGCTCCGGACGTCCAGCCTCGCCCGCTGGAGCCGTCAACGCTGCAACACCCGCGCGTGGTCGAAGACATGCGCCACGGCTACGACTAGTCAACCCAGCTCGCTAAGCCGAGATCGACGGCAGCGCGAGAAAGTGGGAGAGCGATGCGCGCTGGTGTCGATCTGGGCGCCACCCACGTCGGGTCAAGGCGCGGTATGCCCGACCGACGATGACGCCAGGACGATGTTCGGACACTACTCGGATGACGATCCAGCCATGGTCGTCAGCGATACCGAGTTTGTCGATGTCCTTGACGAACCGCCGACGGTCACTGCGGTGATAGTCGCCGTCGTATTCGGCGGCGACCTTGTACTCCTCCCAGCCCAGATCGAACACAGCGACCAACTGCCGGCCGCGAAGCAGGGGTAGTTGTGAGGTGGGTTTCGGCAAGCCGGCGTCAAGCAGCAACAGCCGCAGCCAGGTTTCCCTGGGCGACATGGCGCCTCCGTCAACAAGACCCAGCACCGCGCGTATCTTTCGCAAACCACGCGCTCCTTTGTGCCGCTGCGCAAGCGCTTTCACGTCGTCAATGGAAAATGCCGTCGCCGCCATCAACGCGTCCAGTCGCGCCACCGCCGTCCCCCGCGGTAGGTGGCGGCCCAGGTCGAACGCGGTGCGGGCTACCGTCGTGACTGGCAGACAAGAGATCCGGGTCACCTCGTCGGCATCAAGTGTCTCGTCGCGCACGAGCAAACCGCGCTGAGAGCGGGCGTTCTCCGCGATGAGCTCGATCGGCGTGTCCGCGTCGACCCACGCTGCGCCGTGCAGTGCGGCAGCCGCCACGCCGGCGACAATCGCCCGCTGGCGAGACCAAAGCCAGGCCCCGACGGTGTGATCCCTCAGGGACGGCTGATAGTGCTTGGGCACGTATATGTCACGGAAGATCGGGCGATACCACCGGCGCAATTGATGCTCGGTCAGCATCCCGTCGCGTAGCGCCTCACTGCCGCGGAAGACCTCTCCCATGGACGAAATGGTGCGCGCCGTCGCGGATAACGCGCCGACGCCCGTCCACACCCTCGCCGAGATCGACGGCAGCGCGGGAAAGTACGAGACGCTGTCTCACTGACGTCAATCTCGGCGCAACCCGGCGGAGCCTCACTCCTCGTCGAGCGCAGCCAATACCTCCTCGGACAGGTCGACATTGGTCCAGACGTTCTGCACGTCGTCGCTGTCCTCCAGCGCGTCAACCAATTTGAACACTTTGCGGGCGCCGTCGACGTCGACGGGCACGCTCACCGACGGCTGGAAGCTGGCCTCGGCGGAGTCGTATTCGATGCCGGCGTCCTGCAGCGCGGTCCGCACGGCCACCAGATCGGTGGGCTCGGAGACGACTTCGAAACTCTCACCCAAGTCGCTGACGTCCTCAGCCCCGGCCTCCAGGACAGCGGCCAGCACGTCGTCCTCGCTCAGACCGTTCTTCTCCAGCGTCACCACACCTTTGCGGCTGAACAGGTAGGACACCGAGCCGGGGTCGGCCATGGCGCCACCGTTGCGCGTCATCGCGATCCGCACCTCACTTGCGGCGCGGTTGCGGTTGTCGGTCAGGCATTCGATCAGCACGGCCACCCCGTTGGGCGCGTAGCCCTCGTAGGTGATGGTTTGCCAGTCGGCGCCGCCGGCTTCTTCGCCGGCCCCGCGCTTGCGGGCCCGTTCGATGTTGTCGTTGGGCACCGACGTCTTCTTGGCTTTCTGAATGGCGTCATACAGCGTCGGGTTGCCCGCGGGGTCACCGCCACCGGTCCGCGCGGCGACCTCGATGTTCTTGATCAGGCGCGCGAATTCCTTGCCACGGCGCGCGTCCTTGACGGCCTTTTGATGCTTGGTGGTGGCCCACTTGGAATGGCCGCTCATCAGCTACTACCTCTTCTGTCGCTCTCAATTCGCCTGCCGAGTCTACGTGGGCGTTCCGATCACGACGTCACAGCAAGTCGGCGGTATGCCGTTCTGCCCGCCTCGTACGAAAACACCTGGACCGCGCCACGGAATTCGCTCGGAGGTGGGCACAAAGGCGCCCGGCGCTCCCCAGGTGGCGCGAGTGACGGCTGCGACGCAGCGAACCAGGCGGCTACCGTAGGACCGGTGACGGCACAGAGCCCGTTGAAAGCGGTACGTGACGCATTGGGCAGCAGTCTGTTCGAAATGATCGCCGGTCCCGACGGTCCGGCGGCGCGTACGCGCATCCATCACACACCGGGGCCTCGGTGGTTCGCCGAAGACCGCCCGATCCGCCGGGTACACGCCGACGCCTCGATGTTCGTCGGCGGATTACGGGCTTTGCTCCTGCAGTCGCTGCATCCGCTGGCCATGGCCGGTATCGCCGAGCACTCCAACTATCGCGACGACCCGTGGGGTCGACTGCAGCGCACCAGCACTTTCTTGGCCGAGACGACGTTCGGTTCGGCGGTCGACGCCCAGCGCGCCGTCGATCGCGTGCGGGGAATTCATCGCCGGGTGCACGGGGTCGCCGCCGGCGGCCGGCCTTATACGGCCACCGATCCGCACTTGCTGGAATGGGTGCATATCGCCGAGGCCGACAGCTTTCTGCGGGCGTACCAGCTTTACGGCGTCACCCCGCTGGACCAGTCGGGCCGCGACGCATACGTCGCGGACATGGCCGAGATCGCGGCCAGGCTCGGGGTAGTGGACCCGCCGCGCTCGGAAGGTGCACTGGCGCAACGACTCAACGCATTCCGGCCGGAGTTGCGCAGCACACCTGCGGCACGCGATGCGGCCCGTTTCCTGTTGTTGACCCCGCCGCTGTCGTTGGCGGCGCGGGCGCCCTATGGCGTGCTGGCCGCTACCGCGGTCTCGATGTTGCCGTTGTGGGCCCGCGTACCGCTGCTGCTGCTGCCCTACTTCCCGCCCGTCGAACTCACCGTCGTGCGCAGCGTCGGCCGGGTTCTGGTCGGCGGCATCCGGTGGGCGCTGCCGGCCCCCGGTGTCAACGTCGACCGTTGATGATGTCGACGAACAACCGATGCACTCGCCTGTCCGTCGTCACCTCGGGGTGGAACGCCGTGGCCAGCATCGCGCCCTGCCGCACCGCAACCGGGTGATCCGCGGCTCGGGCCAGCACCCGCACGTCCGCACCGACCCGCTCCACCCACGGGGCGCGAATGAAGACCGCGTGCACCGGGTCGTCGAGTCCGTCGAACGCCACGTCGCCTTCGAACGAATCGACCTGGCGGCCAAACGCGTTACGCCGCACGGTGATATCGATGGCAGACAACGGCAGCGCCTCGCGGCCGGGAGTTCCCGCATCGAGGATCTCGCTGGCCAGCAGAATCATGCCCGCGCATGCGCCGTAGGCCGGCAACCCGTCGGCCAGCCGGGCGCGCAGCGGCTCCAGCAGGTCGAGTTCACGCAGCAGATGGCTCATCGTGGTCGACTCGCCACCGGGAATCACCAACCCGTCAACGGTGTCCAACTCACCAGAGCGCCGCACCGGAACCGCAGAAGCTCCCGCGTCGTGCAACGCCGCCAGGTGCTCGCGGACGTCGCCCTGCAGCGCGAGAACGCCGACCCGCGGGCCACTCACTGGCCGGACGGCGGGTGGTTACTCGGGAAGCGAGTCAGACCCTCCTGCATGACGGCAGCGACCATCTCGCCGTACTGATTGAAGATCTTGCCCTGGCACAGCGCCCGGCCACCGCACGCCGACGGCGAGGACTGGTCGTAGAGCAGCCACTCGTCGGCGCGGAACACCCGCATGAACCACAT
>NZ_DASXHW010000073.1:0-9578 GCF_036488105.1 Mycobacterium sp.
ATTGCGGTGCGCCGCACCGAATAAGCCGACGCGAATGTGCGGTCGCGAGCGTTCTGGTTGAAGTCGATGAAGATGCGCTTGCCGCGTTCTTCCTTCCACCACGACGTCGTCACCGCGTCTGGCGCACGACGCTCCACCTCGCGGGCCAGCGCGATGCCGGCGCGACGCACCGCAATGAAATCCCAGTCGGTTGTGATCCGGAGGAACACGTGGACGCCGCGACCGCCGGACGTCTTGGGATAACCCACCAGCCCCAGTTCGTCGAGCAGCGGCCGCAGCACATCGACGGCGACAGATCGTGCTTCGGCGAAGCCGGTGCCGGGTTGCGGGTCCAAATCGACGCGCAGTTCGTCGGGGTGCTCGGCATCGGGGCAGCGGACCTGCCACGGATGCAGCGTGATGGTGCCCATCTGCGCGGCCCACACGATCGCGGCTGGGTGGGTCACCCGCAGCGCGTCGGCGGTCCGTCCCGACGGGAAGGTGATCCGGCAGGTCTCCAGGTAGTCGGGGTGGTGCTGCGGAATTCGCTTCTGGTAGATCTCCTCGCCGTCGATGCCGTCGGGGAAGCGCTGCAGATGCGTCGGGCGGTCTCGCAACGAAGCCAGCATCGGGCCTGCCGCGACGGCGCGGTAGTACTCGACGAGCCGTCGCTTGGTGCCGTCCGATCCCAGCTTCGGGAAGTACACCTTGTCCGGATTGGTCAGCCGAACGGCGATCCCGTCGACGTCGATTTCCTCTGCTGGTGATGCCATCTCCCGATTCCAGCACAGGGTTCCAGCACAATGTGGTGATGGACCTGCCTGTGATGCCGCCGGTTTCGCCGATGCTGGCCAAATCGGTGAAATCGATCCCGCCGGACGCGTCGTATGAGCCCAAGTGGGACGGGTTCAGGTCGATTCTTTTTCGCGACGGCGATCAGGTGGAGGTCGGCAGCCGCAACGAGAAACCGATGACCCGGTACTTCCCCGAGTTGGTCGCCGCGGCCACCGCCGAGTTGCCGGAGCGCTGCGTGATCGACGGTGAGATCGTCATCGCCACCGATCACGGCCTGGATTTCGAGGCGCTGCAGCAGCGCATCCATCCGGCCGATTCGCGGGTGCGGATGCTGGCCGAGAAGACGCCCGCGTCGTTCATCGCGTTCGATCTGCTCGCCCTCGGCGACGCCGACTTCACCGCGCGGCCGTTTTCCGAGCGACGCGCGGCGCTCGTCGATGCGCTGGCCGGATCGGGTCCGTCGATGCACGTCACCCCCGCGACGACGGACCTGGATACGGCGCAGCGCTGGTTCGACGAGTTCGAGGGGGCGGGTCTCGACGGGGTGATCGCCAAACCGTTGACGATCACCTATCAGCCGGACAAGCGCATCATGTTCAAGATCAAGCACGAGCGCACCGCGGACTGCGTGGTCGCCGGTTATCGCGTGCACAAATCGGGCAGCGACGCGATCGGTTCGCTGCTGCTCGGGTTGTACAAGGACGACGGGACGCTGGCCTCGGTTGGCGTGATCGGTGCTTTCCCGCTGGCCGAACGCCGGCGACTGTTCACCGAATTGCAGCCGTTGGTGACGAGTTTCGACGATCACCCATGGAACTGGGCGGCCCACGAGGCGGGCGAGCGCACTCCACGCAAGAACGAGTTCTCCCGCTGGAACGTGGGCAAGGACCTGTCGTTCGTGCCGCTGCGACCAGACCGCGTCGTTGAGGTGCGCTACGACCACATGGAAGGTGAGCGGTTCCGGCACACCGCCCAGTTCAATCGTTGGCGGCCTGACCGCGAGCCGGCGTCATGCACCTACACCCAACTCGACAGCCCCATCACATTCAGCCTCGGCGATATTGTTTCGGGGCTCGGCCCAACCGGCGAGCAGTAGTCGAGCGGCCACTTATGACACGCAAATTTGCGAAAGGTGTGCAATAAGTGGCCATTCGGCGAAGGCTCAGACCGTCACCTCGAGTGACGCCAGCCCGCGCAGGGTTACGTTGGGCTTGTAGACCGGTTCACCGTCCAGGCGCGCATCGGGGAAGCGCGCGGTCACCGCTGACAACGCGATGGCGGCCTCCAGCCGGGCCAGCGGTGCACCCAGGCAGTAGTGCAGTCCACGCCCGAAGGACAAGTGCCGGAAAGCTTTTCGATCGGGGTTGAAGGTCGCCGGTTGGTCGAACTCGCTCGCGTCGTGCTGAGCCGCGGCCAGCAGCAGCACCATCGTGTCGCCCTTGACGACGTGAGTGTCGCCAATTGTCATGCCGTCAGCGGCAATTCGGGCCACCAATTGCACCGGCGGGTCGTAGCGCAGCGTTTCCTCGATGACCGCTGACGCACGTTCAGCGTCGGCTCCCAGGGCCGTCCACTGCGACCGGTCGCGCAGCATTGCCAGCATCCCGTTGGAGATCAGGTTCACGGTGGTCTCGTGACCGGCGATCAGCAACAGGCTGCAGGTCGACACGATCTCATCTTCGGCCAGCTGGTCGCCGGACTCTTCGACCGCGATCAGCCGCGACATCAGATCGTCGCCCGGATGCGCGCGGTGCTGCGCGATCAGGTCGTGCAGGTATCCCCGCAGCCACTGCCCGGCTCGGATGCGCTCGTCCATGCCGCCGGCCGGTTGGCCGGTGACCATGAAGAACGGATCCAGCGCCTGCGCCAGCAACGCCGAAGCGCGGCTGAACTCCGCCTCGTCCTCCAGCGGAACCCCCAGCAGCCGGCAGATGACCGTCACCGGAAGCGGGTAGGCCAGACCGCTGACCGCATCGAAGCGGCCTTGCTGGGCGGCGCGGTCCAGCAACCCGTCGACCAGTTCGGTGATGAGCGGCGTCAACTCGTTGACCACCTTGGGCACGAACGCCTTGCTGACCAGTTTGCGCAGCCGGGTGTGATCGGGCGGATCGAGAAACAGGAACATCGGCGGCCCCTGCGGTCGCACCGTCGCGCCGTCGGCCGCGAAGCGTTTGGCCATCGTCGAGTTGAGCCGGTCCACCGACGACGAAGGATGCTTCAACGCCTCGTCACAGTCGCGGTAGGACGAGAAGACGGTGAGATTGCCGTCCGGCACCTGCATGGGCCCGCGGTCCCGGAACTGCTCGTACACCCCGTACGGGTTGGCCCGGTTCGCCGGATCCAGTAGTTGCAGCAAGAGTTCCTGCGGCCCGGCGACACTCGACGTGGCAGACATATTTGCATTGTGCAGGTCTGAAAGAAAGTGCAGGTAGCTACGGTCCCGCGACGACGACAACGCGGCGGCGGGGGCGCGGCGGTAGATTCCTGCTGTGCAAAAAGGCGTCTGCGTCGCCGCGGCGATGCTGTTGATCGGCGTGACCGCCGGCTGCTCGTCCGACCAAGCCGCGCCGGCCAGGCCCGGGGTGCTGCCGCCGGGCACCGCAGTGCTCACCGTCGACGGGAAAGACGTGGGCACCACATATTCGGTGCGTTGCGAGTCGATCGACTGGATGACCAGGATCCACACCGACGTTCAGGCATCAGGCCTGAGCGCGATGCTGTCCAACGCCAACAAGCTGAAGGCCGAGTTCGTTCGGTTGCAGGATCTCGGCGGGTTCACCGGTTCCTACGAGCGCGAACTGCAGGGCGAGGCCGCGGTCACGATGACCGGCCCCACGTACCACATCGCCGGCGCCGCACTGGGTTTCAACCACGACCAACCGACCCGGCTCAAAGCCGAGACGTTCAGCATCGCGGTGTCGTGCTGACGGCCTGGGCGCCGAGGAAGTCCACGATGTACCCGGCGAGCTCCTCGCCGGCGTCTTCTTGAAGGAAGTGGCCAGCGTTGCCGACGACCGGGTGGTCGATCCCCTGTGCGCCCACCATTTCGCGCTGCAAGATCGGCGCCATGCCGCCGGTGATCGGATCGCCATCGCTGAAGGCGACCAACATCGGCGTCGAGCTCGCGGTCAGGGCCGCCCATGCGGACCGGTTGGCCGGCGCGGCAGGGTCGTCGGGCGAGGTCGGGACCAGGCCTGGCATGGCCCGCGGTGCCGCGCAGTAGGTGTCGTCGGGGAACGGCGCGTCGTAGGCCGCGCGGACCTCGTCGCTCATCGGCCGCCGGCAGCCCCCTTGCACGAACCGGCCGACGTCGATCGTCGGCGCACTCTGGATCGCCTGGCGGAACTGCCACCAGATTTCCGGCATCGGTATGTCGCCGGTGGGCAGACCGGTGTTGGCGACGACGAGCTTGCTGAAGCGTTCGGGGTGTTCAGCGGCCAGCCGCAACCCGATCAAGCCACCCCAGTCCTGTCCGACCAGAGTCACCCGCTGCAGGTCCAACGCGTCGAACGCCAGTTCCCGCACCCATTCGACGTGGCGCGCGTAGCTGTGGTCCTCGATGCGAGTCGGCTTGTCCGAGCGACCGAAGCCGACCAGGTCGGGGCAGATGACGCGGTGCCCGGCCGCGACCAGCACCGGGATCATCTTGCGGTAGAGGAACGACCACGACGGTTCGCCGTGCAACATCAGCACTGGGTCGGCGTCGGCCGGGCCGTCTTGCACCCAGGCCATCCGCAGCGTCCCGCCGTCGCCGTCGAAAACATCGCAATAGTTTGCGGGATAAGGGAATTCGGGCAGATCTGTGAAGCGGTCGTCTGGTGTGCGCAGCGTCTGCATGAGTGTGAAGATACGCCAGGTCCGTCAGCCCTCCCGCAAACCGGCCATGCGGGGGTCCGCCATCAACTGATCGAGCAGCGCGAGCTGGCCTTTCAGCAGCTTGGCCCTGGCCTGGGCCACCGGGAACCACTCCACCCGGTCGACCTCCGGGAAGGTGCGCATTTGCCCTGAGCCCCTTGGCCATTCGAGTTCGAAGGTGTTGCTGCGCGCGTCGGCCGGGTCGAGGTCACCCGGGACCGCGAACGCGGTGACGACCTTGCCGCCGGGCTGCTTGACCGGAGCCAGATCGATGCGTGGGCCGGCGGGCGGCGCCGAGCCGACCTCTTCTTCGAATTCACGCTGCGCGGCCGCCCATGGGTCTTCGCCTAACGTGTACTCGCCCTTCGGAATCGACCAGGCGCCGTCGTCCTTGCGGGCCCAGAAAGGCCCACCCGGATGCGCGATCAAAACTTCGACGACCCCGTCGCGCACTCGGTACAGCAACAGGCCCGCGCTGAGCTTGGGCACGCCGTCACACTCCGACCGCGCGCTCCAGATCCTTGAGCGAGGTTTCCAGGTGACCAAGCAACCTCTGCAGGTGCGGCACGCTGCGCCGGCAACCGACCAGACCGAAGTCGATGTTGTCCGCATTGTTGACCATGGTGATGTTCAGCGCCTGCCCGTCCAACGCGATCGAGAGCGGGTAGTTGCCGTCGAGCCGGGCGCCGCCCCAGTACATCGGCTTGGTCGGTCCCGGCACGTTGGAGATGACGATGTTGAACGCCGGCGGTGCCGTCGAGGCGTAACCCGGCAACGCGGACAGTCCCAGCGGCGCGATGAGAGCCGCGGACAGCGCATAGGCTTGCAGCCGAGGCAATTCGGCGAACACCTTCTTGTTGCCGCGCATCGATGCACTGATTGCCTCCAACCGCTGCGCCGGGTCGTCGACGTCGGTGGCCAAGTTGCACAACAGCGCGCCCACCTGGTTGCCGCCGCTGTCGGCGTCGGACTCGGAGCGCATGCTCACCGGGACCATCGCGATCAGCGGGGTGTCGGGCAGCGCGTGCTCATCCTGCAGGTAGTGGCGCAGCGCGCCGGAACACATACCGAGGATGACATCGTTGAAGCTCACTCCGGCGGCGACCTTGATGCTCTTGAGCCGGTCAATCCCCCACGACTGGGCGGCAACCCGTCGCGCACCACCGATCGGCACGTTGAACATGGTGCGCGGCGCGGCGAACGGCAAGGTCAGCTGCTGTTCCACCAGCGCGGCGCGGGCCAGCGACCACGTCGAAGGGCCATATGCCGCAACAGATCCCGCTAGTTGGGACAGGCCCGGCCGCTTCGACTTCTCGGCTTCCTTCTTGCGCCGCGGCAGATCCCAAATGGCCTGCATGTCAGTGTCATCGGGATCAGGCGACAACGTCCGCTGCATGAGCCGCAAAGCGGAGACTCCGTCGATCAACGAGTGGTGGAACTTGCTGTATACGGCGAACCGGCCGTCGCTCAACCCCTCGACGAAGTGGGCTTCCCACAGCGGGCGATGCCGGTCGAGCAGGCCACTGTGCCACCGCGAGGTCAGCTCGAGCAGTTCGCGGACCCGTCCGGGCGTCGGAAGTGCCGACCGCCGCACGTGATAGTCGATATCGACGTCAGCCGGGTCGTCGTAAGTCCAGGCGACGTTGGGGATGCCACCGAACGTCCACGCCGGGTGCTTACGGAAGGTGGGCTGGAAGTCATTGTTGGCGACCAGCGCGTCGCGGATTTCTCGGGCGAACTCCGGCCCGGCGCCCTCCGGCGGCTCGAACAGCTGCAGGCCGCCGACGTGCATCGGGTGTTCGCGCGATTCGATCATCAAAAACACCGAGTCCAGTGGACTCATCAGTTCCATGGCTCAATTAAAGCCCCGCGTCGATCCCGCCCCGGCCGATTGGGCGAATTGGTTCAACTGGTGAACAGTCCTCCCGGCGGCCCGACAAGTCCGAGAACCGGTTCGAGCAGATTCTGTTGGATGCCGGTGAGTTCCAACAGCTTTTGAAAGTCCGGGCCTAGCGGTCCTTCGATATCGATGAATGCGGCGACATGCAAATATGAGGCTGACGACCGTCGCCGCGTCCGCCGCCGCCCCCTCCACCCGGTGAACCGTTCTGCACTCCGCGCGGCGGCCTGTTCATCGTTGGCCCGATTTACGACGAGATCGGACACTGACCGCGCGGGTAGTTCTAAGCTCAAGAGATGCGCGATCGCGAGACGATCGACTCCGAGTTACGACGCGTGGCGGCTGAGCTGCGCTCCATCCGCGAGCGCGGCGGACGGCCGTCCAGTCGGCAACTCGACGCGCTTCTCGATGAGCGCTTGGGCCACCCCGCGGATGCGATGTGTGACATCGCGATTCTCGACGAAATCTGCTTGCCCGCTGACGAAGCCGACGATCGCCCGCCTCGCAAACGGCGGAGTCTGCTGCTGCGCCTGGCGCTGCGCGCGGCGGTCCAGCTGTCGCTGATCACCATCGCCGCCGTCGTCGCCGTGATGTTTGCGCTTCACCATCGCCACACCACTGCCCAGCCGACGGCAACCCCGCCGTCCGATGCGCAAGCCAGCCCGGCGGCACTGGCTCCAGCGCCGGCACCATTCGTTCCGCCGGCCAAGCCCGTTTCGCCGACCGACATTGCCGAGAAGGCGTTGATCGACACGCTTCAACACGAGGGGATACCGGTTCCCAGCCACGACTACGTCACCGCCCAGGGACACGCGGTGTGCGATTTCCTCGGCCGACAACCCAACGTCGCCGACGCCGCGCACTTCGTGCAGCAGTCGACGATCTGGGACGGGAGTCAGAGTGCCAATTTCGTTACCGCTGCCGTCATCACCTACTGCCCACAGTTCGAATCGACAGCCTCGGACCAGATGCAGCAGACCTACCAAAAGTCGCTGACCAACCTGCAGACCATCGAAGGAGATCTGCAGGGCATCAACCACGATCTGCAGGGAATCAGCGACGGCCTACACGGCGGCGGCTGACTCGGCTGAATCGGTCTTTCATGGGCACACTCCCGAGACCTACGCTTAGTGCCATGAGGCAAATCCTGTTTCGTGCCGTTCTACTCCTGGGATCGTGGGCGATCGGACTACTGGTTGCCGCGTGGGTTATTCCGGGAGTTTCGTTGTCGGCGTCGGGGTTCATCGTCGCCGTCGTGGTGTTCGCGGTGGCGCAAGCGACGCTGTCTTTGTTGATCTTGAAGTTGCCCCACGGGTATGCGTCGCTGCTGCTTGGGGGCACCGGCCTGGCATTGACCGTTTTCGCGATAATCCTCGCCACGGCAGTTACGCACGGGTTCACCGTTCGCGGCATGGCGTCCTGGGTGGCCACGACGCTTGTGGTGTGGCTCGTAACAACGATCGGGGCCGTTTCACTGCCCGAGGTGTTAGGCCGCCAAGGCGCCGGCCCGACCTGACCAAACAGCGCCGTCGACCCGCGCAGAATTCGGCATTTCGGTGAGTTCGCCGGGAGTAGCATTTGTCTATCTCGTCCGACGACGGAGGGAGACGTGATGGGCGACACTCATCACGATCCGACGGATCATTCTCGGACCACGCAACCGCACGCTGGCATCGCCATGAAGGACAACTTCTTCTGGCCTGGGTTGATCCTGCTGGCCGTGTCGGCATTCGGGATGATCTGCACGGCGGCCGCCGCCGCCTACCGACGTTACGAATGGCTCACCACCACGGTGCTCATCGCCGTGCTCGGAGCGGTCGCCGGCGCGTTATGGATCGTCGTGGAGAACCGCCGGGTGACCCGCATCGAGGAGCAGTGGCACGCCGCGCACCCCGACGCTCAGTTGCGCTAGCGCGCTACCTACGGTCCCGGACGATATTGGCGGTGGCGGAGGGATTTGAACCATCCTCAGCATCCCTGGTCAGGGGGTCAAACATGCGTTGAGCTGCTGCTTTGCATCACACGACATCACATGAGATGTGTGTAACTGTGCTCACCGATGTGCTCACGGGCACGAATCGAGCCGATGCGTCGGTCAGCCCGCGACCACGAGCTAACGCGCGGCTTGCGCGATTCCCAGCGCTGAGCCGTGGGCTGACCTCGATCCGGCTCCTCGGATCAGCCGGGTGCCACCAGCTGCCTGAGCAATCACTAAGTGGAACTACCCGGGGGGCGGGGGGACGATCACTCGTGCCCCGGCGAGCGGTGGGATCAGCGGTACGCTCATGCCATGGCGGACACGTCGTACGCCAGCTGCGGCGATCTCAGCATCGCGTATCAGGTGTTCGGCGACGGGCCGGTCGAGCTGGTCTTCGTCGGGCCGTTCGTCACCCACATCGAGCTGTGGTGGACTATCCCCGAATTCAAGGCCTTCTTCGACCAGCTCGCCAGGTTCTGTCGCGTCGTAGTGTTCGACAAGGCCGGGGTCGGGCTGTCGGACCCGGTCCCGCGCGTTCGCACGGTGGATGAGCGAGCAACTGAGATCGAGGCTGTCATGGATGCCGTCGGCTTCGGAAGGGCCGTTCTTTTCGGCATGAGTGACGGCGGATTTGCGTCCATTGTTTTCGCGGCAACCCGACCGGAACGAACCCGGGCGTTGATCCTCACCGACTCGTATCCGTTCACCGGCTTCACGCGGGGGTGGGACGACGTCGAGTGCGACTCGGCCCAGCTGTGGGCGCGCGTCCTTGCCGAGGTGGGTGAAGACTATGTGCCGTCGGTGGAGCAGATTGCCCGCTTTCAGGAAATCGCCCGCGGCGTCCGCTCGCGGTGGGGCAGCGGTGCGACAATCAGCATCACCGCGCCGTCAGCGTCCGGTCGATTCCGCCAGCTCGCCATATTTGAGCGCATGTGCGCCAGCCCGGGAATGGCGCGCGCGTCACTTGAAGCGGTGTTCCGGATCGACGTGCGGCCGATCCTGCCGACGATCACCGTGCCAACCCTAGTCATCCATGCCCGCGAGGACCTCGTCGTTCCTGTGCAGTGCGGC
>NZ_DASXHW010000137.1:0-7416 GCF_036488105.1 Mycobacterium sp.
ACCGGTCTGGGCGTGCTGATCGCCCAGCACGCCGAGGAGCCGCGGCTGACCGTCGGCGCGGTCGCCCACGAAGGCCCCAACGCCGCCCGGCTGGGACTGTCCGGCTGGCCGAGGGCCGCCGAAGAGTCGATCGTAGCCCGCGACGCCTTGCTGGCCCGCGACGCCGGCGCACGGGTGCACATCTGCCACGCCTCCACCGCAGGCACCGTCGAGATCGTCAAATGGGCTAAATCGCAAGGTATTTCGATTACCGCCGAGGTGACGCCGCATCACCTGCTGCTCGATGACAACCGGCTGGCCAGCTACGACGGCGTGAACCGGGTCAACCCGCCGCTGCGTGAAACGGCCGACGCCGTGGCGCTGCGCCAGGCACTGGCCGACGGGGTGATCGACTGCGTGGCCACCGATCACGCACCGCATGCCGAACACGAGAAGTGCGTCGAGTTCGCCGCCGCGCTGCCGGGGATGCTGGGTCTGCAGACCGCGCTGTCGGCGGTGGTCCAGGCGATGGTCATTCCCGGTCTGCTGACCTGGCGCGGTGTCGCGCGGGTGATGAGCGAGAACCCGGCCCGCATCGTCGGACTGCCTGACCACGGTCGGCCGCTGGAAATCGGGGAGCCGGCCAATCTGACCGTCGTGGACCCGGATGCCACCTGGTCGGTGTCCGGTGCCGACATGGCCAGCCGGTCTGCCAATACCCCCTACGAGACGATGACGCTGCCGGCCACTGTGACGGCAACCCTGCTGCGCGGCAAGATCACCGCCCGCGACGGAAAGTGCCCCGCATGAACTCGGCAACGCTGGTTACTTCGCTGATCGTGGCCGGGGTGCTGGCGCTGTTGATCGCGTTCATCATTCAGCTGATGATGCGCGGCTGGCGGAAGCGTGCGCGACGGCAGGCCGAGCTGATCGGCACGCTGCCACCGATGCCGGAGATGGTCGGGTCGCCGATCGTCGCGCCGACCCGCGGGATGTACGTCGGCTGCACGCTGGCGCCCAGCTGGCACGACCGGGTCGTGGCGGGCGATCTGGGTTACCGGAGCAAGGCGGTGCTGACCCGCTACCCGGAGGGAATCTTGGTGGAGCGCAGCGGCGCCGGCCCGATCTGGATTCCGCAGGAATCGATTACGACCATCCGCACCGAGCGTGGCATGGTCGGCAAAGTCGTTCCTGCCGCGCTGAGTTCGCGGCGGGCGCGCGACGGCAACGCGAGCGCGGGCTCTCACGACGGGATTCTGGCGATCCGGTGGCGGTTGCCTTCGGGCACCGAGATCGATCTCGGCTTTCGCGGCAACGACCGCAGCGAGTACGACCGATGGCTGACGGAGAGCACCCGATGAGCGGCACACAACAGCGGCGCGGCAAGGCCATGCTGGTCCTCGATGACGGCCGAACATTTACCGGGGCGACGTTCGGTGCGATCGGCCAAACCCTGGGCGAGGCAGTCTTTTCCACCGGCATGTCCGGGTACCAGGAGACGTTGACCGACCCGAGCTATCACCGGCAGATCGTGGTGGCCACCGCCCCGCAGATCGGCAACACCGGGTGGAACGGCGAGGACGGCGAAAGCCGTGGCGACAAGATCTGGGTGGCCGGCTACGCGGTGCGCGATCCCTCGCCGCGGGTCTCGAGCTGGCGGGCCACCGGAACCCTGGAAGACGAACTGGTCCGCCAGCACATCGTCGGCATCGCCGACATCGACACCCGGGCGTTGGTGCGACATCTGCGCAGCCGCGGCTCGATGAAGGCCGGTGTCTTCTCCGGTGCATCGCTCGCGGAGCCCGAGGAGCTGGCCGAACGGGTGCGCGGCCAACAGCCGATGCTGGGTGCCGACTTGGCCGGTCAGGTCAGTACGACCGACACCTACGTCGTGGAACCCGAAGGGTCGCATCGGTTCACGGTGGCTGCCATCGATCTGGGTATCAAGACCAACACCCCGCGTAACTTCGCCCGGCGAGGAGTGCGCACCCGCGTGTTGCCCTCGTCGGTGACCTTCGAGCAAATTGCCGAGCTGAAGCCCGACGGTGTGTTCCTGTCCAACGGGCCCGGGGACCCGGCCACCGCCGACGACATCGTCGAGGTGACCCGCGAAGTCCTGAGCGCCGGTATCCCGTTGTTCGGCATCTGTTTCGGCAACCAGATTCTCGGGCGCGCGCTGGGCCTGTCCACCTACAAGATGGTGTTCGGCCACCGGGGCATCAACATCCCGGTGATGGACCACGCGACCGGACGGGTCGCTGTCACCGCGCAGAACCACGGCTTCGCGCTGGAGGGTGAGGCGGGTCAGCGTTTCGACACGCCGTTCGGGGCGGGGGTGGTCAGTCACACCTGCGCCAACGACGGTGTGGTGGAAGGCGTCAAACTCGTTGACGGGCGGGCCTTTTCGGTGCAATACCACCCGGAGGCCGCGGCCGGACCGCACGACGCGGAGTACTTGTTCGACCAATTCGTCGACCTTATGACGAGGGAGAGCGGGTAATGCCACGACGGACTGACCTCAAGCACGTTCTGGTGATCGGGTCCGGGCCGATCGTGATCGGACAGGCCTGCGAATTCGACTACTCGGGCACCCAGGCCTGCCGCGTACTGCGTGCCGAAGGCCTCCAGGTCACCCTGGTCAACTCCAACCCGGCCACCATCATGACCGACCCCGAATACGCCGACCACACCTACGTCGAGCCGATCACTGCCGCTTTCGTGGAGAAGGTCATCGCCCAGCAGGCCGAGCGGGGCAACAAGATCGACGCGCTGCTGGCCACGCTGGGCGGTCAGACCGCGCTGAACACCGCCGTCGCGTTGTACCAGAACGGCGCGCTGGAGCGCCACGGCGTCGAACTGATCGGCGCCGACTTCGACGCCATCCAGCGCGGCGAGGACCGGCAGATGTTCAAGGATATCGTCGCCAAGGTCGGCGGCGAATCAGCCCGCAGCCGGGTGTGTTTCACCATCGACGAAGTCCGGGAGACCGTCGGTGAGCTCGGCCTGCCGGTGGTGGTGCGGCCGTCGTTCACCATGGGCGGTCTGGGCTCGGGCCTGGCGCACACCGCAGAAGAAGTCGACCGGATGGCCGGCGCGGGATTGGCCGCATCCCCGAGCGCCAACGTGCTGATCGAGGAATCGATCTACGGCTGGAAGGAATTCGAGCTCGAGCTGATGCGCGACGGCAAGGACAACGTCGTGGTGGTGTGCTCGATCGAAAACGTCGACCCGATGGGCGTGCACACCGGCGACTCGGTGACGGTGGCACCGGCGATGACGCTGACCGACCGGGAATACCAGCGGATGCGGGATCTGGGCATCGCGATCCTGCGCGAGGTCGGCGTCGACACCGGCGGCTGCAACATCCAGTTCGCGGTCGACCCGCGCGACGGCCGGCTGATCGTCATCGAGATGAACCCGCGGGTGTCGCGGTCAAGTGCGTTGGCCTCCAAGGCCACCGGCTTCCCGATCGCCAAGATCGCCGCGAAACTGGCCGTCGGCTACACCCTCGACGAGATCCTCAACGACATCACCAAGGAAACCCCGGCCTGCTTCGAACCCACCCTGGACTACGTGGTAGTCAAGGCGCCGCGGTTCGCGTTCGAGAAATTCCCCGGCGCCGACCCCACGCTGACCACCACCATGAAATCGGTCGGTGAGGCAATGTCGTTGGGCCGCAACTTCGTCGAGGCGCTCGGCAAGGTGATGCGGTCGCTGGAGACCAGCCGCGCCGGCTTCTGGACGGCGCCGGACACCGACGGCACCGCCGATGACGCGCTGGAACGGCTGCGGACACCCACCGAGGGTCGGCTCTACGACGTCGAGCTAGCGCTGCGCCTGGGCGCATCGGTGGACCGGGTTGCCGAAGCCTCCGGCATCGACCCGTGGTTCGTCGCGCAGATCGCCGAGCTGTTGGTGCTCCGGCAAGAAGTCAGCGACGCCGCCGTGCTCGACGCCGACCTGCTGCGCAGGTGTAAGCACAGCGGGTTGTCGGACCGCCAGATCGCAGCGCTGCGACCGGAATTGGCCGGCGAGGACGGGGTGCGATCGCTGCGGCGGCGGCTCGGCATCCACCCGGTGTACAAGACCGTGGACACCTGTGCCGCGGAGTTCGAGGCGAAGACGCCCTACCACTACAGCAGCTACGAGCTCGACCCCGCGGCCGAGAGCGAGGTAGCTCCGCAGACCGAACGGCCCAAGGTGCTGATCCTGGGTTCGGGACCCAACCGGATCGGGCAGGGTATCGAATTCGACTACAGCTGCGTGCATGCCGCAACGACGCTGTCGCAGGCGGGTTTTGAGACCGTCATGGTCAACTGCAACCCCGAGACGGTGTCCACCGACTACGACACTGCCGACCGGCTCTACTTCGAGCCGCTGACGTTCGAGGATGTCCTGGAGGTCTTCCACGCCGAGGAGCAATCCGGCGCCGGTGGCCCGGGCGTGGTGGGAGTCATCGTGCAGCTCGGCGGCCAAACCCCGCTGGGGCTGGCGCAGCGGCTAGCCGACGAAGGTGTGCCGATCGTCGGCACCCCGCCGGAAGCCATCGACCTGGCCGAGGACCGCGGCGCGTTCGGTGACCTGCTGTCGGCGGCGGGCCTGCCGGCTCCCCGCTACGGGATGGCGACGACGTTCGCGCAAGCCCGGCGGATCGCCGCGGACATCGGCTATCCGGTGCTGGTTCGGCCGTCGTACGTGCTCGGCGGGCGCGGCATGGAGATCGTCTACGACGACGAAACGCTGCAGGGCTACATCGCCCGTGCCACCGAGCTGTCGCCCGAACATCCGGTACTGGTGGACCGGTTCCTGGAGGACGCGATCGAGATCGACGTCGACGCACTCTGCGACGGCGACGAGGTCTACATCGGCGGCATCATGGAGCACATCGAGGAGGCCGGGATTCACTCCGGCGACTCGGCGTGTGCACTGCCTCCGGTGACCCTGGGCCGCAGTGACATCGAGAAGGTGCGCACAGCGACCGAAGCGATCGCACACGGTATCGGCGTGATCGGGCTGCTCAATGTGCAGTACGCGTTGAAAGACGACGTGCTCTACGTGCTGGAGGCCAACCCGCGCGCCAGTCGCACCGTGCCATTCGTCTCCAAGGCCACCGCCATACCGCTGGCCAAGGCGTGCGCCCGGATCATGCTGGGCGCCAAGATCTCTCAGCTCCGTAGCGAAGGACTACTAGCAGCGACCGGCGACGGTGGCAACGCCGCGCCGAACGCGCCGATCGCCGTCAAGGAAGCTGTGCTGCCGTTTCACCGGTTCCGTCGCGTCGACGGTTCGGGCGTGGACTCCTTGCTGGGCCCGGAGATGAAATCGACCGGCGAGGTGATGGGCATCGACCGCGATTTCGGCAGCGCATTCGCCAAAAGCCAGACCGCGGCCTACGGATCGCTGCCGACCTCGGGGACGGTGTTCGTGTCGGTTGCCAACCGGGACAAGCGATCGCTGGTGTTTCCGGTGAAGCGGTTGGCTGATCTCGGCTTCCGGGTACTGGCCACCGAAGGCACCGCAGAGATGCTGCGCCGCAACGGTATTCCGTGCGAAGAGGTTCGCAAACACTTCGAAGAAGCGCAGCCGGGCCGTCCTTCGATGTCGGCTGTCGATGCGATTCGGGCCGGCGAGGTCGACATGGTGTTCAACACGCCCTACGGAAATTCGGGCCCACGCATCGACGGTTACGAGATCCGCTCGGCCGCAGTCGGAGTGAACATTCCTTGCGTCACGACGGTCCAGGGGGCCTCCGCAGCCGTCCAGGGCATCGAAGCCGGAATTCGCGGCGACATCGGGGTCCGCTCGCTGCAAGAGCTGCACAGCGCGCTGAACAACGGCGGCCAATAGCGATGCCCGGGTTCGGCGCCCGGCTGGCCGACGCGATATCCCGCCGCGGGCCACTGTGTCTGGGCATCGACCCGCATCCCGAACTCTTGCGGGCATGGGATCTGCCGGTCAGCGTGGGCGGCCTTGCGGCGTTCTGCGAGATCTGCGTGGCGGCCTATGCCGACTTCGCCGTCGTCAAACCTCAGGTCGCATTTTTCGAAAGCTACGGCGCCGCAGGGTATGCGGTGCTGGAGCGGACGATCGCCGCGTTGCGCGACGCCGGTGTGCTGGTGCTGGCCGACGCCAAGCGCGGGGACATCGGCTCGACGATGGCGGCCTATGCGGTGGCCTGGACGGGTGACTCGCCGCTGGCTGCCGACGCCGTAACCGCTTCGCCGTATCTGGGTTTCGGCTCGCTGCAGCCGCTGCTGGACAGCGCTGCGGCACACAACCGGGGGGTGTTCGTGCTGGCGGCGACGTCCAATCCAGAGGGCGCGAGCGTCCAGCGCGCCGACGCCGGCGGCCGTCCGGTGGCCCAGTTGATCATCGACCAGGCCGCAGCGGCCAACCATGCGATGGGCGCCGGCCCCGGTTCGGTGGGCGTCGTGCTCGGCGCCACGCTGACCGAGGTGCCCGACGTCAGCCAACTCGGCGGACCGGTGCTGGTCCCCGGTGTCGGCTTCCAGGGTGGTCGGGCCGACGCGCTGAGCGGCCTGGGCGGGGCCGCTCCGGGGCAGCTGCTGCCCGCGGTCTCGCGCGACGTGCTGCGGGCCGGGCCGGACGTTGCAGCGGTGCGCAAAGCCGGGGAACGGATGCGCGACGCGGTCGCGTATCTGGCCGGCTGAGCCGTTCACCACCGCAGTTGGCGGGGCTACGACACGGCGTCGTTCACTTTCTGGCCGGATGTGCTGTTCGCGGCGACACGCGCGACACGCCGCGATATTCCTAACCGGCGCAAATTCGGTTTTTCGGGCGGTTTCGAGGCGGTCGGACCACGATATTCCGACGGCTGCTCGAGAGCGGTGCACTCGGCAAAAGGCCTGGTAGGGCACATTTAACAGTCGCGAAACCGGCAGAACGGTAGCAGCGACGACGCCGTCGAAGGTCTCCTTCCGGAGCCTCCCGGACGGCACCCTCTCGATGCCACAAGCTGCGTTTTTGTAGCTTCAACCAGGGGGGCGGGTTAGATTTCGTCTGCAGGCGTGGGTACGGTCGTCACCGCTGGCTGGACTACCTAGCCAAGGCAAACAAAGATTGATAGCTGTTGATCATTAATACGGAGGAATCGTGGCCCTTCCCCAGTTGACCGACGAGCAGCGCGCGGCAGCGTTGCAGAAGGCTGCCGCCGCACGCCGAGCGCGAGCCGAACTCAAAGACCGGCTGAAGCGCGGCGGCACCAATCTCCAGCAGGTGCTCAAGGATGCCGAGACCAACGAGGTCTTGGGCAAGATGAAGGTTTCCGCGTTGCTCGAGGCGTTGCCGAAGGTGGGCAAGGTCAAGGCGCAGGAAATCATGACCGAGCTGGAGATCGCCCCGACGCGCCGTCTGCGCGGCCTCGGCGACCGTCAGCGCAAGGCTCTGCTGGAAAAGTTCGACTTCGCCTAAGTCCGG
>NZ_DASXHW010000021.1:0-18383 GCF_036488105.1 Mycobacterium sp.
CTGCTGACAATTCTGGGTTTCTCGCTGTACGACACCGTGATCGTCTTCGACAAGGTCGAGGAGAACACCCACGCCTTCCAGCACACCGCCCGGCGCACCTTCGCCGAAGAGGCCAACCTCGCTGTCAACCAGACATTCATGCGGTCGATCAACACCAGCCTGATCTCGACGCTGCCGGTCTTGGCGTTGATGGTGGTGGCCGTGTGGCTGCTGGGCGTGGGCACGCTGAAGGATCTGGCGTTGGTGCAGCTGGTCGGCATCGTCGTCGGCACCTACTCATCGATCTTTTTCGCCACCCCGCTGCTGGTCACGCTGCGTGAGCGCACCGAGCTGGTGCGCACGCACACCCGCCGGGTGATCAGGCGCCGCGGTCCTGATACGGGAAAGGCTCCGGACAAGGGTCGGGCGCGCGCCGAGTCCGACGACGACGAGAGGTCCACCGAGCGGGCGAGCGCATCGTTCGCGGCCACCGGTGAGGCAGCGCCGAGCAAGCCCGCCCCGGGCGCGCGGCCCGTACGGCAGTCCGCCGGTCGCCATACGCGTCCGACCGGCAAGCAGAACAAACGCTAGCCCGATGAATGCCTGGCGCCGGCGGGCGGCGGTCAGCTGGCTGATCGTCACGCTTACGGCAGCCGTGCCAGGCGCGTTGACGGCCTGCTCCGGAAGCGCCGCCGGACAGGTCGACTACGTCGTCGACGGCGCGCTGGACACCTACAACACCAACACGGTCGGTGGCGCGGCGTCGGCGGGAGCGCAGGCCTTCGCGCGCACGCTGACCGGATTCGGCTACCACGGCCCCGACGGTCAGGTCGTCGCCGACCACGACTTCGGCACGATCTCGATAGTCGGTGGTTCGCCGCTGGTGCTCGACTACCAGATCGCCGACAACGCGGTCTACTCCGACGGCAAGCCGGCCACCTGCGACGACCTGGTGTTGACGTGGGCGGCGCAGTCCGGCCGGTTTCCCGGCTTCGACGCCGCCAGCCAGGCGGGATACGTCGACATCACCTCGATCGACTGCCAACCAGGGCAGAAGAAGGCGCGGGTGTCGTTCGCCCCGGACCGCAACATCGTCGACTACAACCAGCTGTTCACCGCGACCGCGCTGCTGCCATCGCACGTCATCGCCGAGGAGCTGGGCGTCGACGTGACCGGTGCGCTGCTGGGCAACAACCAACCGGTCATCGCGCGCATCGCGCAGCTGTGGAACACCACCTGGAACCTCAAGCCGGGCACGGATTCGGGCGCGATCGCCAAGCACTTCCCGTCGTCGGGGCCGTACAAGATCGAGTCGGTGCTGGACGGCGGCGCAGTGGTTCTCGTCGCCAATGACCGCTGGTGGGGCGCCAAGCCGATGACCAAGCGCGTCACGGTGTGGCCGCAGAAAGCCGACATCCAGGACCGGGTCAACGCCAAGAGCGCCGATGTCGTCGACGTCGCGGCCGGCTCCTCGGGGGCGCTGGCCACGCCCGACACTTACCGCCGCACCGATGCGCCGTCGGACGGCATCGAGCAGCTGATTTTCGCCCCGCGTGGACCGCTCGTGGACATCGCGGCTCGCCGCGCACTTGCCTCCTGCACTCCGCGTGACGTGATCGCGCGGGACGCCGCGGCGCCGATCGCCAACGCGCGGTTGCACACCACGGTCGACGACGCGGTCGGTCGGGCCGAAAACGTCCCTGACGCAGGCCAGTTCATCAAGTCGAATCCCGACGCGGCGCGCGTGGCGCTGGCCGGGAAGCCGCTGGCGGTGAAAATCGGCTATCGAGGGCCCAACGCGCGACTGGCCGCCATCGTCGGTGCGATCGCCAAGGGCTGCGGTCCGGCCGGTATCACCGTCTCCGACGTCACCTCGGACTCCGTCGGCCCACAGGCGCTCAAGGACGGTGCCATCGACGTACTGCTGGCCAGCACCGGCGGCGCCACCGGCAGCGGATCGACGGGGTCGTCGGCCATCGACGCCTACGCCCTGCACACCGGCAACGGAAACAACTTGTCCGGCTACACCAACGGGCAGATCGACGGCATCATCGGTGCGTTGGCGGTCTCGGCCGACCCCGCTGATCTCGTTCGGCTGCTGGCCGAGAGCGCGCCGGTGCTGTGGGCCGGGATGCCGACGTTGCCGCTGTATCGCCAGCAGCGCACCTTGCTGGCGTCGAAGAAGATGTACGCCGTCGGCGCCAACCCCAGCCGGTGGGGTGCCGGCTGGAACATGGACCGATGGGTCCTGGTGCGGTGAATGCGACCGACCGCGATTCGGCAGCTGAGCTGATCGCGTCGCTGACCCGGCAGGTGGCCGATTTCCCTACGGCGGGAATCCAGTTCAAGGACTTGACCCCGGTGTTCGCCGACCGCCGCGGGCTGGCCGCGGTGACCGACGCGCTGGCCGACGTCGCATCCGGCGCCGACCTGATCGCCGGCATCGATGCGCGTGGGTTTCTGATCGGCGGAGCGGTCGCCACCCGACTCGGCACCGGTGTGCTGGCGATCCGCAAGGGCGGAAAGCTGCCGCCCCCAGTGCGCACCGAGCACTACCAGCTCGAGTACGGCACCGCGAGCCTGGAACTGCCCGCCGACGGGATCGAATTGACCGGCCGCCGCGTTGTCATCGTGGACGACGTGCTGGCCACCGGTGGCACGATGGCGGCGGCGCACCGGCTGCTCGAGCAGTCCGGCGCGCAGGTGACAACCGCGGCGGTGGTCATCGAATTGGCCGGGCTGGGCGGCCGTGAGCTGGTCGCGCCGCTGCCGGTGCACAGCGTCGCGGTTCTCTAGCGCACAGCGCGGCGGGCTATATCCTTGAGGCTCCGGAGGTGACCAACGTGGCGGACGATAAGGGCACGGCTATTCAGCCGCCCACCGAGCCGCTGCAGCTCGCCGACATCCCGCCATCGGGTGAGCCTGGTATCGGCCTGAAGGCTTCCAGTAGTGCGTCGCGGCGCGTGCGCGCCCGGCTGGCGCGGCGGATGACCGCTCAGCGCAGCACCATCAGCCCGGTGCTCGAGCCGCTGGTGGCGGTGCACCGCGAGATCCACCCGAAAGCCGACCTGACGTTGTTGCAGCGGGCCTACGAAGTGGCCGAGCAGCGGCACGCCACCCAGCTACGCCATTCCGGAGACCCCTACATCACCCATCCGCTGGCGGTGGCCAACATTCTCGCCGAGCTGGGCATGGACACCACCACGCTGGTGGCCGCCCTGCTGCACGACACCGTCGAGGACACCGGTTACAGCCTGGAGGCCTTGTCGCAGGACTTCGGCGACGAGGTCGGGCACCTCGTCGACGGGGTGACCAAGCTGGACCGAGTGGTACTGGGCAGCGCCGCCGAGGGCGAGACGATCCGCAAGATGATCACCGCGATGGCGCGCGACCCGCGGGTGCTGGTGATCAAGGTGGCCGACCGACTGCACAACATGCGGACCATGCGATTCCTGCCGCCGGAGAAGCAGGCCCGCAAGGCCCGCGAAACACTGGAAGTCATTGCCCCGCTTGCACACCGGCTGGGTATGGCCACGGTCAAGTGGGAGTTGGAGGATCTGTCGTTCGCGATCCTGCATCCCAAGAAGTACGAGGAGATCGTGCGACTGGTCGCCGGCCGGGCGCCGTCGCGTGACACCTACCTGGCCAAGGTCCGCGCCGAGATCGTCGCGACGCTCACCGGGTCGAAGATCAACGCGGTGGTGGAGGGACGGCCCAAGCACTACTGGTCGATCTATCAGAAGATGATCGTCAAGGGCCGCGACTTCGACGACATCCACGACCTGGTAGGCATCCGGATCCTGTGCGACGAGACCCGCGACTGTTACGCCGCTGTCGGCGTGGTGCATTCGCTGTGGCAGCCGATGGCGGGCCGGTTCAAGGACTACATCGCCCAGCCGCGTTACGGGGTGTATCAGTCGCTGCACACCACCGTCGTCGGGCCGGAGGGCAAACCGCTGGAGGTGCAGATTCGAACCAGCGACATGCACCGCACCGCGGAGTACGGCATCGCCGCGCATTGGCGTTACAAAGAAACCAAGGGCCGCAACGGCGTGCCGCATTTGCATGCCGCCGCCGAGATTGATGACATGGCGTGGATGCGTCAACTTCTCGACTGGCAGCGAGAGGCTGCCGACCCCGGTGAATTCCTGGAATCGCTGCGTTACGACCTTGCGGTACAAGAGATCTTCGTGTTCACGCCGAAGGGCGACGTGATCACGCTGCCCGCCGGCTCCACCCCGGTGGACTTCGCCTACGCCGTGCACACCGAGGTGGGTCATCGCTGCATCGGCGCCAGGGTCAATGGCCGGCTGGTCGCGCTGGAGCGCAAGCTGGAAAATGGCGAAGTCGTCGAGGTGTTCACCTCGAAAGCCGCCACCGCGGGGCCGTCGCGGGACTGGCAGCAGTTCGTGGTGTCCCCGCGCGCCAAAACCAAGATCCGCCAGTGGTTCGCCAAGGAGCGCCGCGAGGAGGCGCTCGAGACCGGTAAGGACGCGATCACCCGCGAAGTACGTCGCGGCGGACTTCCTTTGCAGCGCTTGGTGAATGGCGGATCGATGGCCGCTTTGGCCAACGAGCTGCATTACGCCGATGTGTCGGCGCTGTACACCGCGGTCGGCGAGGGGCACGTCTCCGCCAAGCATGTGGTGCAACGGTTGCTGGCCGAGCTCGGCGGCATTGACCAAGCCGAGGAGGACCTGGCCGAGCGCTCGACACCGACGACGGTCCCACGCCGTCCGCGCAGCGACGATGTCGGGGTGTCGGTGCCGGGCGCTCCCGGCGTTCTGACCAAGTTGGCCAAGTGCTGCACACCGGTACCAGGCGACGAGATCCTGGGTTTCGTCACCCGCGGCGGGGGAGTCAGCGTGCACCGCACCGACTGCACCAACGCCACGTCGCTGCAGCAGCAGGCCGAACGCATTATCGAGGTGCACTGGGCGCCGTCGCCGTCGTCGGTGTTCCTGGTGGCCATTCAGGTCGAGGCGCTCGACCGGCACCGGCTGCTGTCCGACGTGACACGGGTGCTTGCCGACGAGCGGGTGAACATCCTGTCGGCGTCGGTGACCACCTCCGCCGGTGACCGAGTGGCGATCAGCCGCTTCACTTTTGAGATGGGCGACCCCAAACATTTGGGGCATCTGCTCGACGTGGTCCGCAATGTCGAAGGCGTCTACGACGTCTACCGGGTGACGTCAGCGGCCTAGGCGGCCGAGAACACATGCCATCAGAAAGCGACCAGGTGGGCGTGGGCGGACAACGGGCGCTGGTCATGGGTGCCAGCGGCAACGTTGGGGCATGCGTGACCCGCCATCTTGTCGCCGGTGGCGCCGACGTTCGAGTGCTGTTGCGAAAGTCAAGCTCCACCAAAGGAATTGACGGCCTGGACGTCGAGCGGTGCTACGGCGACCTCTTCGACACCGCGGATGTCGCCGCCGCCATGTCGGATCGTGACGTTGTCTACTACTGCGTCGTCGACACCAGGGCGGAGTTGAGGGATCCCGCTCCGCTGTTCAAGACCAACGTCGAAGGTCTGCGCAATGTCCTCGACGTGGCGGTGCAGGCGAACCTGCAGCGGTTCGTATTCTTGAGCTCCATCGGCACCATTGCCGTTGGCACAAACGGTGAGACAGTAGACGAGGACACCCCTTTCAACTGGGCCGATCAGGCCGGCGGCTACATCGAGTCGCGGCGCGCGGCCGAGCACCTGGTGCTGTCCTACGTCGCCGACCATGGGCTGCCCGCCGTGGTGACCAATGTGTCGAATCCCTACGGGCCACCCGATTGGCAACCGCGCCAAGGGATGTTGGTCAAGCTCGCAGCGCAGGGCAAAATGCCGTTCTATGTTCGCGGCATCGGCTCGGAGGTGGTCGGCATCGACGACGTCGCCGAGGCGCTGCTGTTGGCGGCGCAACGAGGACGAATCGGTGAGCGCTACATCATTTCTGAGCGCTACATGACCCAGCGTGACCTGGTGACCACCGCCGCGCAGGCCGTCGGCGCACGGCCGCCGCGGCTGGGGATCCCGATGGCGGCGATGTACGGGTTCGCCCGACTGTCCGACGCCGTCGGATCGCTGATGCGCCGCGACTTCCCGATCACCATGCAGAGCGCCCGACTGGTGGAACTGACCTCACCGGCCAGCCACGCCAAGGCCACTCGCGAACTCGGCTGGCATCCCGCTCCGACCGAAGACTCCATCCGGCGGGCGGCCCGCAACTACGTCGAGCGCTCGGGCTAGCTCAGTCCAGCCGCGCCGAGGTGATGGTGACTTCGGTGGCGGGCGCACCGTCGTCGCCACCACCGGAGACACCGCCCGCAGCGATCTTGTCGAGGACGGCCAGTCCCGCTTGGTTGATCGTGCCGAACACGGTGTAGGCAGGCGGCAGTAGTGAATCGCGGTAGACCATGAAGAATTGGCTGCCGTTGGTACCGGGTCCGGCGTTGGCCATCGCCAGTGTGCCCCTGGGATATACGACGGGTTGCTTGAGCGCCGGATCGCCGGCCCGATACTGATCGGTCGGGTACTCGTCGGCAAACTGATAGCCCGGTCCACCGGTGCCGTCGCCCTTGGGGTCGCCACACTGCAACACCGACAAGGCACGCGACGTGGTCAGCCGGTGGCATTCGGTGTTGTCGAAGTACGCCCCTTGGGCCAGGGTGACGAAACTGCTGACGGTGCAGGGTGATTCGTTGTTGGCCAATTGCAGGCCGATCCGGCCGCGGTCGGTGACGACGGTCAGCCCGACCTGAGCGGGATCGACCGACGCCTTGCCCCTAGGTGGCGCCGGCGCTGCCTTGGCAGCCGGGCCGGTGGACCGCGGGTATTGACAGTTGGCTCCCACAGCGGGCGACGGAAAGAACGGCGGCAGCTTGGGGCCGGTCACCGGCGGGGCGGGCGCCAAGGTGGAGGTGGGGGCGACTGCAGCGCTGGACGACGATGTGGGGGGCGGCTGGTCGGACTTGTGGTGGGTGCAGGATGTGGCCGTCAACGCTAGGGCGAGCCCCCCGAGCGCGGCTGCGATTCGCGTGAGTCTCATCGTCATAAGTCCAGCTGTGCCGACGTGATGGTGACTTCGATAGCGGGCGGGCCGTCCGCCCCGCCACCGGCGACGCCCCCCTTGGCGATCTTGTCCAGGGTGTCCAGCCCATCCTGCTGAATCTTGCCGAAGATGGTGTATTGGGGCGGCAGCAGCGTGTCCTTGTACACCAGAAAGAACTGGCTACCGTTGGTGTTCGGTCCGCTGTTGGCCATCGCCAACATGCCCCGCGGATAGATCACCGGCACACGGGCCGCCGGGTCGCCCGGCTTGTACTGGTCGGTCGGGTATTCGTTGGGGAACTGATAACCCGGGCCGCCCGTGCCGTCGGCGCTCGGGTCACCGCACTGCAGGATCGACGATGCGTCTCCGGTGGTGAGCCGGTGGCATTTGGTGCCGTTGAAGAACTTCTGCTGCGCAAGGCTGGCGAAACTGTTGACGGTGCACGGTGATTCGTTGTTCGCAAGTAGCAGGCCGATATGGCCCTGGTTGGTGACCATGCTGACGCTGACCTGTGCCGGATCGGTGGGCACCTTGCCTTGCCTGGGTGGGTTCACCTTTTTGGCGGCCGGCTCGGGCGACGGCGGGTATTGGCAGTTGGCGCCCAGATCGGCGGTCGCTTTGAAGGGTGGCAACGGCGCCCCCGACACCGGGCCCGATGTGTTGGTGGTCGACGAGGTGCCGGTGGCCGATGCCTGCTTGTGGTTGTTGTGATCCTGGTTGGTCCTGACCACGGTGACCACGACCGCGGCGACCACGACCACTGCCGCGACCGCCGCTCCGACAATGGCCAGGGCCCGACGACGACGAGCCTGCTGGGCGCGGCGTTCCAGCTGCCTTTGCAGTTTGCGCTTGGCATTCGCACGTCGCTGTTCGTTGGTCGGCACCGCCGATATACCTCCATGATCGCGGGCTAGGTCACGACGAGTGTGCCAGCTCACGCTCAATAAGGGTGGCGCGACCCGTCCGTGATCGTCCGGATGGGAAACTGGACTTCGTGTTGATCACCGGATTTCCCGCCGGGTTGCTGCAGTGCAACTGCTACGTGCTGGCGCCGCACCCCGGAGCCGACGCCATCGTCGTCGACCCAGGCCAGCGCGCGATGGGCCAGCTGCGCCGCATCCTGGACCAGAATCGGCTGACACCGGCGGCTGTGCTACTGACCCACGGCCACATCGACCACATCTGGTCGGCGCAGAAAGTGGCCGACACCTACGGTTGCCCCGCCTACATCCATCCCGAGGACCGGTTCATGCTGACCGACCCGATCAAGGACTTCGGACCGAAGCTGGGTCAATTGCTGCTCGCCGCGATCTTCCGCGAGCCCAAGCAGGTGATCGAACTGGATCGGGACGCCGACAAGATCGACCTGGCCGGGATCAGCGTCACCGTCGACCACACCCCGGGCCACACCCGCGGTTCGGTGGTGTTCCGGGTAGCCGGCGACAAAGACCTGGTGTTCACCGGCGACACGCTGTTCGAGCGCTCGGTGGGCCGCACCGATCTGTTCGGCGGCAGTGGCCGCGACCTGCTGCGCTCGATCGTCGAGAAGCTGTTGGTACTCGATGACAAGACGGTGGTGCTACCCGGGCACGGCAACTCCACCACCATCGGCGCCGAGCGGCAGTTCAATCCCTACATCGAGGGCCTCAGCCCGTGACCGAGTTTTCCGCGCCCAAGGGTGTCCCGGATTACGTCCCGCCGGATTCGGCGCGGTTCGTCGCCGTCCGCTCGTCGCTGCTGGATGCCGCTCGCCGGGCCGGGTACAGCGACATCGAGCTACCGATCTTCGAGGACACCGCGCTGTTCGCCCGCGGTGTGGGCGAGTCCACCGATGTGGTGTCCAAGGAGATGTACACCTTCGCCGACCGTGGAGACCGCTCGGTGACACTTCGGCCGGAGGGCACCGCCGGGGTTGTCCGGGCGGTGATCGAGCATGGTCTGGACCGCGGCGCGCTGCCGGTCAAGTTGTGTTACGCCGGCCCGTTCTTTCGCTACGAGCGTCCCCAGGCCGGCCGTTACCGCCAGCTGCAGCAAGTCGGTGTCGAGGCCATCGGCGTCGACGATCCGGCATTGGACGCCGAGGTCATCGCGGTCGCCGACGCCGGTTTCCGCTCGCTCGGCCTCGATGGTTTCCGGCTGGAGATCACCTCACTGGGCGATGACACATGCCGACCGCAGTATCGGGAACTGCTGCAGGACTTCCTGTTTCAGCTCGACCTTGACGAGGAAACCCGCAAGCGCGCCGAGATCAACCCGCTGCGGGTGCTCGACGACAAGCGTCCGGCGGTCAAGGAGATGACGGCCAACGCCCCGGTGATGCTCGACCATCTTTCGGATGTGGCCAAGCAGCATTTCGAGACCGTGCTGGCGCACCTGGACGGGCTGCGCGTGCCCTATGTCATCAACCCGCGGATGGTTCGCGGGTTGGACTACTATACCAAGACCACCTTCGAATTCGTGCACGACGGGCTGGGTGCCCAATCGGGTATCGGCGGCGGCGGACGCTACGACGGTCTGATGCATCAGCTTGGCGGACAGGACCTTTCGGGCATCGGCTTCGGCCTCGGTGTCGACCGCACGCTGCTGGCGTTGCAGGCCGAAGGTAAAGACGTCGGGCAGACTGCCCGGTGCGAGGTGTTCGGGGCGCCACTGGGCGAACAGGCCAAACTACGGCTGGCGATGCTGGCCGGGCAGTTGCGCGCGGCCGGTGTGCGGGTGGACCTTTCCTACGGCGATCGCGGCCTCAAGGCCGCGATGCGGGCAGCCGACCGATCCGGTGCCCGGGTGGCACTGGTGGCCGGAGACCGCGACATCGATGCGGGAACGATCGGGGTCAAAGACCTGACCACGGGGGAGCAGGTCGACGTGGCGACCGATTCCGTTGTCGGCGAAGTCCTTTCGCGCCTCGGCCGCTAAACGGCACTCGGCTGTTCATGCTCGCTCGGAAAGCCGAGCCTGGGGGGCTTACTTGGACCGTCTCAGATCACGATCCTGAGCGTGTACCGGCGAGTACGCTCACGACGAAAGGAGCGAGCATGAGTGCGCCCTTGTATCTGATCACCGGCGCCGGCGGCGGCACGGGTGGTGTCAGCCGACAGGTGATTGAGCTGTTGCGCTCGCGTGGGCACCGGGTGCGCGCGTTGGTTCACCACGACGACGCCCGAGCGGATCCGCTGCGCGAACTCGGCGCCGAAGTCGTCGTCGGTGACTTGACCGAGCCGACAGACGTGGTCGACGCGATGGCAGGCGTCCATCGGATGTTCTTTTCGATGGGTGTTTCACCGGACTACCTCAAGGCAACTGCGATAATCTGTGATGCTGCAAGGGAATACGGCCACCTCGAAGTGGTCGCCAACATGTCTCAAATGACTGTTTCCCAGATGACCCTGGTTAGCGTGGGCGAGTCGCACCAGCATCGGCTTCATTACCTCGCCGAACACGTCATGAACTGGTCCGGTGTGCCGGTCGTGCACATTAGGCCGACGGTGTTCCTGGACAATCCGCTTTTCACTTGGTTTGCCGCCCCATCGCTCCGGGAGCAGAACCTGTTAATACTTCCTTTCGGAGAGTCGAAAACTTCACCGATCGCCACCAGCGACGTCGCCCGTACCGTTGCCGCAGTACTAGAAGATCCCGTCCACCGTATCGGTGAGATATACGAATTGACCGGTCCGGCAAGCCTCAACATCGATGGACTGGCGGTCGAATACTCGCAGGGATTGGGCCGGCCGATTCGCGGCACAGACATTCCGCACGAAACCTGGGTGCAAGAGGTCGTCAAGCCGCTAGGCCTGCCCGAACACGTCGAACAGCATCTCATCACGATGGCACTCTTACATCGCGCTGGACGATACGACCGCGCCACTGATGACGTCGAAAGGGTCACCGGACAACCGGCATCAACGGTAGGTCATTACGTTGCCGAACACCCTGAACTGTTCTCCTAGTTCAGCATCGGTGCGCGGGCGGCGCTGGTGGCCGGCGACGTGCTTCACGCTTGAACTTGAAATAACTCCGGGAACAGGAGTCGCCGCGGGGCAGGCACATCGGCGTATCCCAAGTTTTCGGGACAGCTGAGCCGCCGTCAGGTTCGGCTGTGCTTGACCTGGTTGAACGGGACGCCGCGGTCGGCGGCGTGCTCACGGGGAAATCCCAGTATCCGTTCGCCAATTACGTTGCGCGCCATCTCAGTTGTACCGCCGCCGAGCGCTGCGGTTTGTCGGGACAGATAGCGTTCGCCGACGAACATCAACTCGGCGGGTCCGTCCACAACGCCCGTGCTACCGGCGATCGCCAGCGCGGTATCGACCTCGAGTGCAACTTCCTCGGCCTGGAACAGCCGGATCAGCGAACCGCCGGTCGGGGGGAGCGATCCATCCAGCACGCCTCGATAGACGTGGTCGATCAGCTGCTCCCACACCGCGCGATGCGTCAGGGCCCGGCCGGCCAGCCCGCGGGCACGCTCGTTATCGGCTAGCCCGGCCGCGCAAATCATCGCGTGATAATCGGGCGCCTGCTCCTGGTTGTTCTCGGCGCCGCTGCCGCTGGCGAACTCCGAGCCGCCGCCGACGGCGCGCCGCTCGTGATACAGCTGGCGGGAGGCCACCCCCCAGCCCTTGTCCACTTCGCCGACCACGTCATCGTCGCTGAGTTCGAGGTCGTCGAAGAACTCTTCGCAGAATTCGGTGGAGCCGTTGACCTGTTTGATCCGGCGCATTGTGATGCCCGGGCTGTCCAGGCGCGCCAGGAACATCGTCAGGCCATCGTGTTTGGGCACGTTCCAGTTGGTTCTGGCCAGCAACAGTCCGTAGTCGGCGGCGAACGCCCCGGTGCTCCACGTCTTGGCGCCGTTGATGATCCATTTGTCGCCGCGTCGTTCGGCGCGGGTGATCACGCCGGCCAGGTCCGAGCCGCCGCTGGGCTCGGACAGCAACTGCACGAGCACCTCGTCTCCGCGTAGGGCCGCCGAAATGTGTTGGCGCTTCTGCTCTTCGCTGCCGGTGTCGAGGATCGTGGGGCAGCAGATGGTGAAGGTCGGGGTGTTCAGGATCAGCGGCAGCTCGTAGCAGGCGCTTTCGTCGTCGAACGCCTTCTGATAGGCGATGTCCAATCCGAGCCCGCCGTATTCGGTGGGAAAGCAGATCCCTGCGAAGCCGCCCTCGTAGAGCCGTCGCTGTAACTGTCGGACGTGCTGCCAGGAGTCCTCCTCGCCGCGGTCGGCGTAAGGCGGATTGTTCGGGTCGGCGATGCACGGCATGTTGTCGGCCAGCCACGCCCGGGCCCGCTCGGCGAACTCTGCCACCGATTCCGTCATATGGCACCTTCCGAGAGTTCCATTAACGTAAACCGGTAATGACATTACCAGTAGCGCCGGCGAGCTGAGCGGTTCGTCGGAGGATCGCGGTCAGATCTTCAAATACCCTTCGTCGGCGGGAATTTGAGCCGCAGTGACCAGTGACGAGGCGTCGCCGGCCAGCCACACCACGATGTCGGCTATAAGTTCAGCCGCCGCGAGGCCGAGTGAGCGTGAATTGCTCGACCACTTTGATCGCCCCGTAGGGACCGCTGACGGCGTAATGAGTCGCCTTGATCGACGTGTTGCCGCCCTGCGGACCGGGATCAACGTCGAAAGCGACGAAGCCGTAAGGGTTTTGGCCATCCCTGAATGCCGACCACGGCGCTTCCTCGACGACGTAAATCGGCGCCTTTCGTCCGATCGCGTGGTCGAAGGCGCCGACGCCGGTCAACACGCGGCACCTGGGCTGTGGGAAGAACAGGGTGTTCGACGGCGTTGAGGTGCCACCGCCGCCGATGACGAGGTGCACGGTGCCCTTGCTGGTGTCGATGATCCCGGCACGGGTTTCGACGGGTATCGGCATTCTGGTTTCGCTGTCCAGCGTTCCCCGCACCGGGTGCGAGCGTTCGTAGTGATGCTCGTGGCCGCATACCACCAGATCGACCTGGTAGCGGTCGAACAGCGGAAGCCACTCCTGGCGGATACCCAGGTCGGCACCGTTGGTGCGATCTCCGGTGGAGACCGCGGTCTGGTGCATACACACCACCACCCAGTCGACTCGCGGATCTGCTCGCGCGTCGGCGAGTTCGGTTTCCAGCCAACGCCTCTGCGCGCCGCCCGAGTAGCCGTGCACGTAGAAGTTGCCGCCGTCCTGGAAGCAGATGTCGTCGTTGTTGAGGCTGATCACCCGCACCGACCCGGCGGTGAACGCATACCACAGCCCACGGACCTCGGCGTCGGAACCAGAGTCGGGCAGGGCGAAGTAGGTCTGGTAGGCGGCGTAACCGACTGGCCCGTTGCCTAATTCGTTCTCATGATTGCCCGCCGCCGGCATCCATGGCCGGTAGCGGGCCGAGCGCGTGTTGTTGTCGAACCAGTCCGACCAGGTGCGAATGCGGTCGTCGGCGAGGTTCGCGTAGCACAGGTCGCCGTTGACGAGGTTGAACAGCGGGGCGAGACGTTCGATCGCGGTCGTGATATCTCCGGCCGCCGGAGAGCCAAGGTTGTGGATGCCGTAGATAGGGTTTGTGAATTGGCCCTGCGTCGGGATGGCCTGGTCCCCGAAGCTGGTGAAGCGCAACGGACTCCGGCCCGACGGAGCGGTCCGGACGGTCCCCAACTCGGGGTTGGTGCCGTCGTGCACTGCGGCGTAGACGTAGTCGGTGTCGGGGGCCAGGCTGTCGAGCCGTGCGTGATGGACCCGAACCTCGGTGTTCGACTTCGCGTCACGGTAGGTGAGCGTTTCGGCCTGCACGGTGCGGCCGAAGCCCGACGCCGGGGTGCCCATCATGACTCGCGGGTTGTGTACCGGATCGGTGCTGTGCCACGAGACGACGACTTCGGCGGAGGCATCCTTGCCGAACTGCAGATGCAAGCCGCCCACCGGTTGCGCCCCGCTCTGGTTCGGCTGGGTCCATAGACTGGGCCCGTGACCGGGTGAGCCGAGCAGAGCGACGCCGGCGGCGCCGAGTCCCGCGCCGACCAGGGTGGTCGCCGCGCCGGTGGTCAGAAGTTTCCGGCGGCTGATGCCTGATGCCGGGGCCACGTCGGCTGACCGTGGCGGCTCATCGACCATGCCTCTTTCATACCTTCCGCCCGTGCGTGGGCCGGTGAACGCTATCCGGCGAATACGTAGACCCAGGCCCGGGAGCCCGACCGCAGCGGGACTGAAATCCGCCGGTAGTCGTCGACCTCGTACTCGTCGGCCGCGGCCAGCTCGGCGTCACTGATGGTGAAGACCGTTCCGTCGACGTGGGCGTCCGGCCGGCTCGTGGGCCGCAGAATCGGATGCCGATCGCTGCCGCTGGTGGCGATGACGTGCGGATCTGTGATCGTGACGTAGTCCAGGTTGTAGCCGATGATCGCGTCGACGTAGCCGTCCAATTCCCTGCCGAATGTGGCAAGTTGGACTTCGCGTTGGCGCAGCGTCCCGTAGGAGAACAGCAGTTCGCTCACCGACGCTGCATAACATCCACGGTCTCGGTCTGCCACCGCAGCGACGATCGACGGTGTACTGGAGGCTTTCAGAACGCGCATTTTTTCAGCATTCTCTCAGCTTTGTGACCGATCCGAGATTCTGATCATGATGTGCGAAGTCCGGCCACTAACCGGTCGATATGTTGCCATCATCGACAATTGTCGACCCCCAAACCGGTGACCTTTCCTGGGGGTGACGTATCGGTTGCGTGAAGATGCCATTCTCCGGCCTCGAGCCCACCCGAGGCCAGCCACACGGCGGACCTGCGGCGCCTGTCGTCGTGCGCACACACCGGTCGGTGTAGAGCTGGCGGGTTTCTCCCGGAGGGCAGGTCGTGTGGGCCAATTATCAAAACAGCAAAGCATTTACAGCGAGCTGACGCGCGTCGGCCGATGGTTGTGGGCGGGCGGGCCTTAGCCGGAAAGTGCGCACAGCAGCGACGCGGACCACCGCCCCCGACAGTGGAGACGACAAGTCCGCGTGCACCGGAGAAGCTACTGACTCGCGTCTAGTAATGTCGCGCTGTGTTGCAAGTTTTTACGTACGCGCAGCTTCCCGGTGAACTTCCTGTTTCGGCGACTAAAAAATTGCCACAAGCTGAATGTCTCTTTGGATTTTCTCAGCACAAGATGCACATCTGTGATTTAAGATTGCGCAACTGTCAGACCTCAAACAGGCGCTCTTGGCGATTAGAAAATCGCAATACTTTTCCTAGAAGCCAGCCAGGGGTCTGACGCCTGTGGGGAAGGAGGGTCAGTGTCGTTTGTAACTACGCAACCGGAGGCGTTGTCTGGCGCTGCAGCCAATCTGGCCGGTCTCGGTGACGCGATGGCGGCGCAAAACGCCGCCGCGGCCACACCAACCACCGGTCTGGCTCCGGCCGCGTCGGATATTGTTTCGGCGATGACCGCAGCGCAATTCGGCCAGCACGGCGCTGCCTATCAGCAGATCGCCGCCCAAGCGGCGGAAGTGCACGAACAGTTAGTCGCAGCGTTGCGTTCCGGGGCGGGTGCGTACGCACTGACCGAGGCGGCGAATGCAGCTGCTGCCGACTAAGGGGGCTTGGGTCGATGAGTTTCATGATGTTCCCGCCGGAGGTCAACTCCAGCCTGATGTACAGCGGCGCCGGCTCGGGGCCGCTGATGGCGGCTGCGTCGGCGTGGGACGAGCTGTCTGCTGATTTGGAGGCAGCCGCCGCTTCGTATCAGACGGTGCTCGCCGAATTGACCGGGACGTCGTGGCTGGGGCCGACCTCGGACCGGATGGCTGCGGCCACGACGCCCTATGTGGATTGGCTGGCAGGCACCGCGGGTCAAGCCGCCCAGACCTCGGCTCAGGCCCGGTTTGCCGCCGCTGCCTACGAAGGCGCTTTCGCGTCGACGGTTCCGCCTGCGGTGATCGCCGCCAACCGGGCGTTGTTGGCGGTGTTGGTGGCGACCAACTTCCTGGGCCAGAACACGCCGGCGATCGCGGCCACCGAGGCGCACTACATGGAGATGTGGTTCCAGGACGGCATGACAATGGACACCTACGCGACGGTGTCCCAGCAGGCCGTCGTGCTGCCTCAGCAGACCCCGGCGCCGACGCCCAGCGATGGCGGGACATCCGCTAACGCCGCCGCGGCCGCTCAATCGACCGCGAACTCGGCGAGCAGCACCGGCACCAATCTGGCCACTGCCCTGCAGAACCTGTTCCCCTCGTTGAGTAGTAACTCGACGAGCAGCAATGGGCTGACAACCGCCGCGTCAACCGTGATGAGCGACCTTGGTGTACCGGCGGCTACGCAGTCCGCCCTCAATGCGGCGGTTGCGCCCGTCGCTACCTCTACTACCGGGGCGCTTTTTCCCTTTCAGGCCGCCTATTACATGACCACGTTCGCCAGCATGCCCGTCAAGATGCTGATGAGCTTGAGCAACTCGATGAGCGCCAGTCAGGCGATGCAGGCGGGCAACCAGGCCATGCTGGCCGACATCACCAAGCTTCTCGACTCGAAGATGAGCGCTCTGGTCGGGAATATATCCGGCCAGATGCGCGGGCTCGGGTCAGCCATGACTGCTCAGCTGGCGTCAGCGGGCAAGTTGGGTGGGCTGTCGGTTCCGAACGGCTGGGCCCAAGCGGCGCCAGAGATGGTCCGCGCGGCGCCGATACTGCCGGCCAACAGCGTCGCAGCGCCGAACGTGTCGGCGGCGATGCCCAACAGTCCATACACCCAAGCACTCATGGGTGCCCTCAATGGCCGCGGAATGGGCACGCAGGCGGCCAAGACGGCGTCCGTGAAAGTTGAAACTCGCACGCCGGCCGGCGGATGAGAAGTGGGGGATGCCTTTGTTACACACCGGATTAACCCTTGACATGACATCTAGATAAGGAGAGAGATATGCCTACGCGTTTTATGACTGATCCGCACGAGATGCGGTCGATGGCGGGCCGTTTCGATGTGCACGCGCAGACCGTTGAGGATGAGGCCCGCAAGATGTGGGCGTCGAGCCAGAACATTGCCGGTGCCGGCTGGAGTGGTACCGCGCAGTTGACGTCCCACGACACGATGGGCCAGATGAACACCGCGTTCCGCAACATCGTCAACATGCTGCACGGGGTGCGCGACGGGCTGATCCGCGACGCCAACAACTACGAGAGCCAAGAGCAGGCCTCCCAGCAGATCCTGTCCAGCTAGTCGATCACCGAAACGTCTTAGGAGAACAGTCATGTCGATCAGTTACCAGTTCGGTGATGTCGATGCCCACGGCGCGCTGATCCGCGCCCAGGCCGCCTCCCTGGAGGCCGAGCACCAGTCCATCGTGCGCGATGTGCTGGCCGCCGGTGACTTCTGGGGCGGCTCGGGTTCGGTGGCTTGCCAGGAGTTCATCACCCAGTTGGGTCGTAACTTCCAGGTCATCTACGAGCAGGCCAACAGCCACGGCCAGAAGGTGCAGACCGCCGGCAACAACATGTCGAGCACCGACTCCGCCGTCGGCTCCAGCTGGGCCTGACGCTTTACCCTTTCGGGGGTCAAAACACACCGGGCGTCGCCATGCCCGGTGTGTTTTCTATTCGACGGGAGATTCCGTAGCGTCGTAAATCCCAAACCTGTTGCAGCAGCGCAGTTTTTGGCTGCTTCGCGCGGATGTGCAAGCTCTGGGTTGGAGATCCCGTCTACTCGGCAACCGCTGCGCAGCCTCCGAGGATGGTCGTCGAAGCGAAGTTGGCCGCGTTGGCGAGGTGGTTGTCGGTCGGCGTGTAGGTCGGCAGCGCGGTGACAAATGCGCGACGGTACTGGGCCGAGAGATTGGCAAAATCCTGCCAGATCGCGTTATCACTTTTCCGGCCAAGCTGTTCCAGCTTGCCGGCAAATGAGTTCATCACCGGTCCAACCGCGTAGTTGACCGCCTTCTGCTCTTTGTTCCAGTAGATCGACGGGATGTTGGGATCCATTTGCTGCCACTGCGCCGTCTGTTGGCCGAACTGGTCCAGGGCCGATTTCCATTCCGGGCACACATTGTTGTCCGACGTGAGGAAGGGCTGCGGGCTCGCGAGGTTGCCCACCGGAGCGATGTCCGACGGCAGCGCCGAGGGGGTCACCAACGGGCCTCGGGCCGCGGCGGAACCATCGGCGATGGCAGCACAGATCGAGCCCAGCGCGGAGGAGGCGCTGTTCGCGGCGCCGGCCAGATTGTTGTCTGCCGGGGTGTATTTCGGGATCCGCTCGGAGTAGGCCCGTGCGTACGCGATGAACTGCTGATAAAGCTCACGCATGACACGGTGTGGTGTCAGCTTGACCAAACCGACCGTCTGCGCCGCCGCGCTACGCATCGACTGTCCAGCCGCCATGAACAGTGCACGCTGCTTCGGATTCCAGGCCGACGCAGGCACC
>NZ_DASXHW010000183.1:0-2348 GCF_036488105.1 Mycobacterium sp.
TCCAGCCGACCGGCCAGCCAGGGCAATGCTGCGGCGAAAGCGTTGCTCGCAAACGGCCAGTCGTGGTTGCCGGACTGGGCCACGATGGCGCAGTTGATGCCGTTGGCGCGGCCGAGCGCGCACAACGACTCGGCCGCCGAGGTAGACGTCGCTGGCGTCCGTCACCGACAGACCGCGATGACGCTTCGGCGGGTTGCTCGACGACACATCGAACCAGCCCGAAACCCCGTTGTATCGGCCGTGTCTGGCGATGACGGTGGCCGGATCGAAACCGGCCTACGCGTCGGCGTTGCCGCCGAACAGCCGCGCGATGGATCGAACACAACCTGGACGTGATCAAGACATCGGACTGGATCATCGACATGGGCCCTGAGGGCGGTGCCGGCGGCGGAACCGTCGTCGCCGAGGGTACGCCGGAGGAGGTGATGGCGGTGCCCGAAAGCTATACCGGCAAGTTCCTCGCCCAGGCACTCGGCGCGTCCGCCCCAAACCGTGTGAAGTTAGTCCGCAGCGACTGGCGATCTATGAGCAGTCGACAACTAGCCAATCCGCCGGCTCCCGCCCTGCGACAATGTCCAGATGGGAGACGGGCGCGTGCGGTACGCGCGAAACGGCGACGTCCGGCTGGCATACCGCGTCTTTGGTGATTCGGGGCCCGTTGCCATCTGGGCATCTGGTTGGGTGGTGACCAATGTCGATACTGTCGGCGACCCTGGCAGTCCGTATGCCCGCCTCATCGAACTCTTTTCCGGACTGCAATTCGTTATGTTCGACAGGCGCGGCACCGGATTGTCGGATCCTGTGTCGCACCTGCCTTCGCTAGACGAGCGGATCGACGACCTACGCGCCGTGATCGATGCGATTGGAGTCGACCGCCCGGTGCTTCTAGGTTCCAGCGAGGGTGGCTGTGTCTGTACCCTCTTTGCCGCCAGGTACCCCGAACGCGTCAGCTTCCTCGGGGTGTACGGAACCGCGGCCCGGTTCTCCCAAGACCTCCCCGATTTTCCGTGGGGATTCACCCCCGCCGAGGTCCGGTCGCAACTCAATGAGATCGACCGCGACTGGGGTGAAGGCGCACTTGCGGAATTGTTCTATGGAGACGCCGCCGACGTTGCAGGCGTCCGGTCGATGTTTGGCCGGCTACAGCGCTCGATCGCGAGCCCGACGTTGGCGAAGCTCGGCTGGCAGTCCTTCATGGAGCTTGACGTCCGGAGTGCGCTCGCCGCCGTACAGGCGCCCACGCTGGTGCTCGCGCGACCAGGCGATCAATTGGTCCCCTTTGAAGCGGCCGCCGCCTTCGCGGCGGCCATCCCCAATGCGCGGTTCCATTCGCTCCCCGCCGGTTCGCACAACGGATTCGACATCCTCGATGAGCTCAGCGAACAGGTCCTGGCGTTCATTTCCGACAACCCAAGCGCGCCTATCGATGAGCGTGTGCTCAAGACCGTGCTATTCACCGACATCGTCGGTTCGACCGAGAAACTGAGTGCCCATGGGGACGCCCACTGGCGGACTCAGCTGAACAACCACGACAGTGTTGTCGACTACACCCTTGCGAAGTATGGCGGCTTCCGGGCAAACCACACGGGTGACGGTGTCTTCGCGTTGTTCGACGCCCCGACAAAGGCTGCGAAATGCGCCCTCGAACTGGCACCTGCTCTTGCCACGCGGGGCATTCCCATCCGAGCGGGCATCCACACCGGCGAATGCGAGCGCCGCGGCGACGAATGGAGCGGCATGGCGGTCCATGTCGGCGCACGCATTGGTGGGTTGGCTGGCGCGGGCGAGGTCTTCACCAGCCGGACCGTGCGCGACCTGTCAACTGGTTCGGGCCTACTCTTCGAAAGCCTTGGGCCACACCGGCTCAAGGGTCTGCCGGAGGACGTCGACGTCTACCGGGTGACGCCGCCCTAGACCAGCGCTTAGTCGGCGCTGTCGTCGCGCATCGATTCCCGGATTTGGGCTAACCGATCGGCGGCCGCACGCTGCCGGGCCTCGTACTGGTCCTCGACGTCGCGGCCCTCGGGCGTTTCGGCACCCAATTCGGCTGAACCGATGGATGTTTCGTAGCGGCTTTCGATCTTCTCGCGGACCGAATCGAACGTCGGCACCCCAGAGGTGCTGTAGCCCGGGTCGATATCGGGCTGGCCGGCGGGGGTTTCCGGTTCTTCGGGCACGATGCCACGCTACCCGCGTTAGCGGCCGACCGGCTCGGCGTGCGGAGCCGGAGCCGAGGCGGGCGGCCAAGTGGCCGGTGCCGGAATCCTCGGCACCCCGGGAGTGTCCAGCCGACCGGCCAGCCAGGGCAATGCTGCGGCGAAAGCGTTGCTCGCAAACGGCCAGTCGTG
>NZ_DASXHW010000188.1:0-26421 GCF_036488105.1 Mycobacterium sp.
GGTCACCAAGCTGGTGCCGTTCGGTGCGTTCGTCCGCGTCGAAGAGGGCATCGAAGGCCTGGTGCACATCTCCGAGTTGGCTGAGCGCCACGTCGAGGTGCCCGACCAGGTGGTCGCCGTCGGTGACGACGCGATGGTCAAGGTCATCGACATCGACCTGGAGCGTCGCCGCATCTCGCTGAGCCTCAAGCAGGCCAACGAGGACTACACCGAGGACTTCGACCCGGCCAAGTACGGCATGGCCGACAGCTACGACGACCAGGGCAACTACATCTTCCCCGAGGGCTTCGACGCCGAAACCAACGAATGGCTCGAAGGTTTCGACAGTCAGCGCACCGAGTGGGAGGCCCGCTACGCCGAGGCCGAGCGGCGGCACAAGATGCACACCACGCAGATGGAGAAGTTCGCCGCTGCCGAGGCCGAAGAGGCCGCGCGCCCGCAGGCCAACGGCTCGTCGAGCGACGACCAGCCGAGCGGTGGCTCGCTGGCCAGCGACGCACAACTCGCCGCTCTGCGGGAGAAGCTCGCCGGCAACGCCTGACAGTCAGACCCGAAATCCAGCCGGCGTCAGCCGGCGTATTCGGCGCTGCAGCGTCCTGACACACTGGTGCGGTGTTGCGCATTGGCCTGTCCGGCGGTATCGGCGCCGGAAAGTCGACGGTGTCGTCAACATTCAGCGATCTGGGCGCAATCGTCGTAGACGGCGATGTGATTTCCCGTGAAGTCGTCGAGCCGGGCACCGAGGGGCTGGCCAAGCTGGTCGATGCGTTCGGCGAGCAGATCCTGTCCGACGACGGCTCACTCAACCGGCCTGCGTTGGCCGCGATCGCCTTCAGCGACGACGAGAAGCGCCAGACGCTGAACGGCATCGTGCATCCTCTGGTGGCCGAACGCCGTTCAGAGTTGATCGCTGCGGCCGCGCAGGACGCCGTGATCGTCGAGGACATCCCGCTTCTGGTGGAGTCCGGGATGGCGCCGATGTTCCCGTTGGTGGTGATCGTCAACGCTGACGAAGACCTCCGGGTGAAACGGTTGATCGAGCACCGAGGCTTTTCCGAGCAGGACGCCCGGGCCAGGATCGCGGCGCAGGCCACCGAGGAGCAGCGTCGTGCGGTCGCCGATGTGTGGCTCGACAACTCCGGCAGCACAGGGGAGTTGGTCGAACAGGCGCGCGCGCTGTGGCACCAGCGGATCCTGCCGTTCGCGCACAATCTTGATGGCGGTGAGCCGGCCCGCGCACGCCCGGTTCTGGTACCGCACGACCCGTCCTGGCCAGATCAGGCGCGCCGGATCGCGGCACGACTGAACACGTCCTGTGGGCACCGCGCCGTTCGCATCGACCACATCGGGTCGACGGCAGTGCCGGGGATGGACGCCAAGGACGTCATTGACGTACAGATCACGGTCGCCTCGTTGGACGCGGCCGACGAGCTGGCCGAGGCTTTGACGAGCGCGGGCTACGTGCGCATGCCGGTCACCGCCGACGTGTGCCAGCCGGACGCCCGCAGCACCGTCGCGGAGTTCGATCGCACCACCGGTGAATCCTTGTGGCACAAGCGACTTCACTGCTCGGCCGATCCCGGTCGGCCGACGAACGTCCACGTCCGCGTCGACGGCTGGCCCAATCAGCAGTTCGCGCTGCTGTTCGTCGACTGGCTTGCCGCCAATCCCGATGCGCAGGAACGATATCTGGCCGTCAAGCGCGACGCCGAGCGTGCCGGTGCGCACGACGACCACATTGCGGACTATGTCGCCGCGAAGGAGCCATGGTTTTCCGAAGCCTATCGCCAGGCGTGGGATTGGGCCGACGCCACCGGTTGGCGGCCTACGGATTAGGCAACGGTGCGCCGCACGGCAGGACCCCGTTCATCGGATCGGTGCTACCGGGGGCCGGATGCACCACCTGATCCACTCGTACGGCGACGTTGTCGTCCACATCGATTTCGCAGTGCACGTTGGCCGAATACGGCCACCGGACCGCTACCTGCATGCCCGCTCGATGCGGATCGGCCAGCACCGTGTTGGCCTGAAATGCGTTGCCCGGCACGGTGCTCAGCGGGGCGGTGTTGGTCTGATTGTCGTTGGTGACGAAGGTGGCCTGGCTGCCGGGGGCCACACCGTCGACGCGCGCGATATAGGTGATGTTGTGCAACTCGGCCCGCGCGACCGCGAGTGTTAGCTGCGAGCCCGCGGCGACCGCCACCACTGCGGCAATCGCCATCAATCTATGCCTGGTGAAGCTCATGACCGCACAGGCTACGCTGCGGCATCGGTGCGGGCACCCGGTTGCCGGCCGCGCGCACAGCGGTACGCCGCGGCTATTCGAATGGGTCGGGCGGAACGTGGTCCTCGCGGCGCTTGATCAGCAGCCAGGTCTCCTCCTCGCCCTCGCGGACTCGGGTCAGCGCGTAGCCGCCGTGCAATTTCTCGCCGTTCAGGTGAATGGAGAGGTGGCCGCGGCGAAGGCAGGTGGTCATCTCATGATCGGTCTCGTTGGCGTAGGTGCCCTCGTCCCAGACGGTGACATTTTCGGCACCGTCGGGGATGGTGCCCTCGAACTCCGCGTCGTCATTCGGGTGGTCCTTGGTGCGACGGGCCAGCCGCCGGTCCTGCGGGTTGACCGAGGTGCCGCGAGGGATCGCCCACGACACCAGGACGCCGTCGATCTCCAGCCGAAGGTCGTAGTGGTCGCTGCGCGCCGCGTGATGCTGGATCACGAATTGTGGCCCGCTCTTGCCCCATCTGCGGCGTCGCGACTGCTCAGGACTTCGCCCAGACCGCCACTGTCGCCGATAATCGCCTAAACCCATTGTGGGTACTTACCCGCACGCCCTCGGCTGGGAAACTCCCGATTGGCTGTGACCGCCGCTAAGTTCCGACGCGCCAGTGCTCGATGCGGTGGTGGTCGGGCGTGAAGCCGTGCTTGACACCCCATAAGACGGCCTGGGTGCGACTGCTCACGCAGAGCTTGCGATAAATGGTGCGGATGTACGACTTCACTGTGTTCGGGCTCAGGTAGGTCAGCCGTGCGACGTCGGCGTTGCTCATGCCCTGGGTGATCAACGCCAAAATCTCTGCCTCGCGTTCGCTGAGCCCTTCGCCGCGTCCGGGCCAGTCCAGTCCGGGCGCGCTGCGTGCGCGCGTCGCCACATCGCTGACAACCACCTGGCCGGAGTGCACGGCCTCCAAGGCCGCCACCAGCTCTCGCGCGGGCAGCGTCTTTGACAGATACCCCTCGGCACCATGTTGCCGTGCGCTTTGGACAAGATCAGGGTGAAAGTTCCAGGTGTACACCACAACTCGATGCGCACGTGGGTTGGCGACGAGATGCCTGATCTCTTCGTGATCGGACTCGGGTTGGGCGAATGAGTCGTACAAGACGATGTCGACCTCGTCTTTGACAGACACGCTGGAATCGAGTTCCGCGACGACGATGTGGTCGCGATACGGCTCCAACATGTTGGCCACACCCTTGACGACCACGTCGTAGTCGTCGACCAGCGCGACGGTGATCGGCGCGCGAGGTGGGTGTGGCATCCCGGGGACATTACCCCCTTAGGGGTGTAGTTGTACCCCCGCAGGAGTGGTCGACTTGTTGCAGGCCGGCCGACCCGAACATCGGTCACCCATCATCTGAGGAAAGGGCTCAATCATGATCATTCTCGGCATCGTCCTGCTGATCGCGGGATTTCTGCTGAAGATCTCCATCCTGTGGACGCTGGGGATTGTCGCGCTCGTCGTCGGCGCGATCCTGGCCATCTTGGGCGCCACCGGACGCGCAATCGGCGGCCGACGCCACTATTTCTGAGCGTCCGACGTTCAAAGCCAGCCGGGCGCAGCGACGTATGCCGTACGTCACAAATTCACGTTTGCCCGGTCGCCGAACGGGCTATTAAACGTATGTCAGAAAGGAGTCTGCGATGCCCATCTGGGAATGGATCTTGATCGCAGCCGTCGCTGTCGTTGTGGTTGTCGCCGCGGCAGTCGTGATCAGCATGATCAGCTTCCGCACGAAAACGAAGCGGCTCAAAGAGCACTACGGCACCGAGTACGAGCGGGTGGTAGACGAGACCGGTAGCGATAAGGGTGCCGTGCGCGAACTCACCACCCGCGAGCGCAAGCGGGACAAGCTCGACATCGTCCCGCTGACCCCCGCGGCCCTGTCGAATTTCACTGTCGGCTGGCAAGAGGTGCAAGCCGGCTTCGTGGACGATCCGACAAGTGCGGTATGCGCCGCGGATCGTTTGGTAACCGAGGTGATGCGCGAACGAGGTTATCCCGTGGATGATTTCGACCGCAGGGCTGCGGACATCTCCGTAGACCACCCGGAGATTGTCGACAACTACCGCGCCGCGCACGGCATCGCCACGTCGGAGCAGGACGATGTCAGCACCGAGCAGCAGCGCGACGCGTTTGTGCATTACCGGGCGCTGTTCGAGAAGTTGCTCGAAACCGCACAAGGCGAAGACGCGGATAAGTCACAGCAGGCAAGCGCATGACCACGCACGAAGAACGAGCAGTCCCCGATGAGGCCGCGGTGCCTGTCCCAGAGGAGTCGCGTGTCGAAGGCGAGAGGATGGCTACGCCCGAGCCGGCGCCCGTTGCCGATGACATCGAGGCGGAGCCGCCCAGGGGGGACCACGAATCGTCAACCGCGGAAATGCTTTTCGCCGGCGACGATGTGGCGGAGCTGCGTGCGCGGTGGGCCGGCGTTCAGGCCGCCTTCGTAGACAATCCCAAGGAGTGCGTCCAAAAGGCAGACCACCTGGTTTCCGATCTGGTCGAGCACCTCACGACCGGATTCGCCGAGGCACGGTCCCGGTTGGAAGAACAGTGGTCGCAAGGCCAGGAGGCCTCCACTGAGGATCTGCGGGTGGCTCTAATGCATTACCGCGAATTCTTCGACCGCTTGCTCGCCGTCTGACCTAGTCAGCGCCATTCGAGCTGCATGCCGTCGCCGGCCAGCCAGGTATTGAGGTCGTAGTTGTTGCGAGCCAGGCCGTCCACGGCATGCATTGCTCGCCGTACGGCCAGCTCGCCGACCTCGGGCGTCAGCAATCCGTGCCGAACCGCCTCCAGCAGCTCGTCGACGTCGGTCACAGCCACCCCGACGCCGGGGCGAACTTCGAGATCGAGGTAATGGTCTTCTGAGCTCCAAAGGTCCTGGCCGGGCGTGTATTCGCCGACGTCGAGGTAGTAGTCGTAGTCGCGTTCGTGGCCGGGGTTGAAGTGGAAGACCGTGGCCCGCAACCCCAGTGATGGCAGCAGCCAGGATTCGAGGTAGTGGAACTGCGCGCGGCCAGGCGTGGGGCGGGCCAGGTAGAGGCCCCACGGCCGCACGGCGTAGTCATCCACGGCCCGCACGGTGCCCTTGGGATCGGTGTTGGTGCGGCCGCGCAGGTCGAATGTCTCGTGCTTGGGGGCGTGAATGGCATACCTCGTATCAGCGGCGAAGCCGGATCTTCCAGCGGACAAAGCAGGCAAAGAACACCGTCAACCCGGCGAGCATGCCCATGTCGAGCAGCCAGAAATGCCGGGTGTGCTGCCAGAACTGATCCTGGGGGAGCAGCGTGGGCGGCACCAGATGCCGGGCGTCGACAGTCGACGACGCGGCCGCATACCCCCAGCGCGCGGGCATCAACCACGACAACTGGTCCAGACCAAGTCGGCCGGTCACCGGAACCATCCCACCGCACAGCACTAGCTGGGCCATCACCGCGACCACGAACAACGGCATGATCTGCTCACTGGACCGGACCAGCGACGAGATGGCCAGGCCCAGGACGGCCGAGGCGACGCAGGTCGCGGCGACGGTGCTGAACAGCTCGACGGTGGCCGCCACCGTCGAATGGCCCAGCAGCACCGCCCCCTGGCTCGGCGCGCCCTTGCCGCCCATCACGATCGCGGTCACGATCGCCGCCTGCAGAATGGCGAACCCGCAGAACACCAGCGTCTTGGCCAGCAAGTACGCGGTGGTCGACAAGCCGACCGCCTGCTCGCGCTGGAAAATCGCACGCTCGCCGACCAGGTCGCGAATCGTCAGCGCGATGCCCATGAACGCAGCGGCCGGCAGCAGCAGGGCCAGGATCTGCGCAGACTCGTCGGGCGTCCCGGTGTGCGGGCCCGCGGGGTGGAATCCGGTGCTACCGGGCACGGTGAGCGACAGCGCGCCCAGGATGAAAGGCAGCAGCGCCAAGAAGACGAAATACGCCCGATCGGCGACCACGAGGCGGACCTGTCGGCGTGCGATCGTCCAGATCTGTCGTGGAACGCTGGTGTGTACCGGCTCGCCCAGGTCGGCCGGCTGGTCCGATTTGGAAGGCGGCTGCGGCTCTTGGCGTTCCCGGAACCGGCGGTTGGCCTCGTCGGGGTCGGCACCGACCTGGCTGAAGATCTTGGCCCAGTTGGTGGTGCCCATCACCTCGCCGATGCCGTCCGGCGGTCCGCAGTACGCCGTCTTCCCGCCCGGCGCTACCAGCAGCACCTGGTCGCAGACGTCGAGATAAGACAGCGAGTGCGTCACGACCAGCACCACCCGGCCGGCGTCGGCCAGTTGGCGCAGCATCGTCATGACCTGCAGGTCCAGCGCCGGGTCCAGGCCTGAGGTGGGTTCGTCGAGCATCAGCAGTGATGGCCCGGTGAGCAGCTCGAGTGCCACCGAGGCCCGTTTGCGCTGCCCGCCGGAGAGCTTGTCGACGCGAGTGTTGGCGTGCTTGGTCAGGTCGAGTTCCTCGAGCACCTGCGAGACGACCTTGGTCCGGTCGGCTTTGCTGGTGTCGGGTGGCAGGCGTAGTTCGGCCGCATAGCTCAGCGCCTGGTTCACCGTCAGCTGCCGATGGACGACGTCGTCCTGCGGGACCATGCCGATCCTGCTGCGCAGCGAGGCGTACTCAGCGTGAATGTCGTGGCCCTCGAACGTGACTGACCCTGAGCTGGGTGTGGTGTAACCGGCGATCAGCCGGGCCAGCGTGCTCTTCCCGGCGCCCGATCCGCCGATCACCGCAGTGAGCGTTCCGGGACGCGCGGTCAGCGAGATGTCGCTCAGTAGCTGTTTGCCGTTCTCGACGACGTATTGGACGTTACGCACCTCAAGGCCGCCGGTGCGCGTCGCCGCTTCGGTCTCGCTGCGACGGACCAGCAGGCCCCCGCTGACCACCAGGTCGATGTTGCCGACGGTGACGACGTCGCCCTCGCTCAGGATCGCCGACCCGACCCGGGTGCCGTTGACGAAGGTGCCGTTGACGCTGGTGTCGCGGATCTCGGTGCCCAGCGGCGTCAGGATCAGCGTTGCGTGATATCTCGAGGCCAGCACGTCGGGAACCACGATGTCGTTGTCGGAGGCGCGCCCGATCGTCACCGAGCCGGCTGATTTGACGGCCGGCGCCGCCCTCGGCGACAGCATTTTGACGAATCGGGTCGCGAAATTCGACGCATCAGGAGCCCGGTTGTCGAGCTTGGTGACCTCGGTGGGCGGCACGTCGTGCTGCGGGTGCACGGACCGGGCGTTGACCACGGTCGTGTCCTCCCGCGGCGGCCCTGCGGGCGGGCGGCCGGTCTGCACGTTGGTCGGATACTCCGACGGGGCGCTTCGCCGCGGCCCGGCAGGAGGTGCGACGGAAACCGACGGCGTCGACCACGACATGGTCGACTGCGCGGCGGGCGGGGCCGCACTTACCGGCGGCCGGCCCCCGTTGTCGCGTCGTGGTCCGACTTCGAAGGTCAGCCGCGGTCCGCCGGCGTTGCCGACGTTGATGCTCTGCCCGTCATGGATGTCGGTCACCGGAGTGCGGTAGCCGTTGACGAAAGTCCCGTTCACCGAACCGTTGTCGATGGCTACCCACTTGCCCTGGTCGAAACGCAGAATCAGGTGCGCGCGCGAGATCCGCGGATCGGCGATCCGTACGTCAGCGCGCAAATCACGACCGATGACGACGTCGTGACCCGGCGCGAAGGTGCTTTCTGAGCCGTTGTGCCAGATGGTCAGAAGGGGCGGGGGTGGTCGACTCACGACTCCAGTATCGACTCCCGACGGCACGGCTTCCATGGGGCGCACTGTGATTCACCTATGTGTCGCCGCAAGCTGCGACGCAACTCCGATTCACAGCTGTTTCATAAGCGGCACAACAGGGGTGCACCGCATCTGGCGGCACGATTGCGAAGGATAGGCAGGCCGTTGCGCACTCGGCCGCGCGTGACGAGATGTCGAAAACGTCCTCACCGCAACAAATTTAAAAGTGTGGTCCGGTGGGGGTGACCGGCAGCGTGGGATCGCACGCACAGCGAGAGAAGTGAGGGGGTAAGTGTGCCTAGGGATGAGGCGACCAGAGTTACGCAGCGCTGGGACGCCCAATCAGGGCCGCCCGCGCCCGCTGAGCCGCCACGCTCCCGGAGTCTGCCCGAGCGCGGCTACCGATCAGGCCCGAGCGGTGCGGCAGGCAGCGCGATCGCCACGCCGACGTCTTTCGCCGGCTACACCATCCTGCGGCCACTGGGGTCCGGCGGGATGGCCGACGTCTATCTGGCCAAGCATCCTCGCTTGCCGCGCCGTGACGCGCTGAAGGTCTTGAGCGAAGGGACGACGGCCGACCAGGAATTCCGCGAACGATTCAACCGCGAAGCCGATTTGGCCGCCACGCTGTGGCATCCGCACATCGTTGCGGTGCACGACCGCGGCGAGTTCGACGGACACCTGTGGATTGCGATGGACTACGTCGAGGGCACCGACGCCGCCCGGCTCATGCGGGACCGCTTTCGTTCCGGCATGGCCGACGACGACGTCTGTGCGATCGTCACCGCGGTCGCCAGCGCGCTCGACTACGCCCATGCCCGTGGGCTGTTGCACCGCGACGTCAAGCCCGCCAACATCCTGCTGACCCATCCCGACGAGGAAGACCGCCGAATCCTATTGGCGGACTTCGGCGTTGCCCGCCAACTCGCCGACATCAGCGGAATCACCGAGACCAACGTCGCGGTGGGCACCGTTGCCTACGCTGCCCCCGAGCAACTCGTCGGGTCGAACATCGACGGCCGCGCCGACCAGTACGCGCTGGCCGCCTCGGCATTCCACCTGCTCACCGGTGCGCCGCCCTACCGAAACTCCAATCCCGTCGCGGTGATCGGGCAGCACCTGCATGCAGCGCCGCCCCGGCTCAGCGACTACCGCCCCGACCTGGCCGACCTCGACGAGGTGTTCTTCAAAGCACTCGCGAAGGACCCGTCGGACCGGTTCGACCGGTGCCGCCAGTTCGCCGCGGCGTTCAGCGAACGCGTCTCCTGCCACCCAGCCGGCGATCGCGACTCCACGCCGAAGACCCGCCGCTTCTGGAAGGCCGCGCGTCGATCTTCCCTGAAGGCCGGCATTGCACTGGCGATGATCGTCACGACCGTCCTCGCGCTGACCGTGACGTGGGCGATCTCGTTTTTCTCCTGGGACGACCAGCCGCAAGCCAATCCCGCGTCGCCGCCGCGGGTGAGCAGGGCGTCGTCCTCGGGGTCGGCCCTCGCGGCGCCGCCGCTGAACGGCAGTTACCGGCTGGACTACGACCGCGCGAAGCAGACGTCCAACGGCGTCATCCGTACCAACGGCGGAGTCACGAGCTGGTGGGCGTTTTCCTCCGCGTGCACCGCGACCGGGTGCGCCGCCACCGGCAGCAAGCTGGACGACGCGAGTCATCAGACGGCCAAGACCAGCGGCACCGGCAACGCCGGCGTCCTGCACTTCGTCGGCGGCCACTGGCAAGCCGAGCCCCGCCAGGTGCAGGTGCAGTGCCGCACCTCCCGCGGCGGACCGATGTCCACCCAGTCGGAGACCGTGGTCTGGACGTTGACGCCGGAACCGGATGGCACCCTGCGCGGCGTGCAGACCCAAACCGTGCGGAGCAACGAGTGCGGCTCGCAGGGGGCCACGCTGCGCATCCCGGTTGTGGCGTCCCGGGCCGGCGATGTTCCGCCGGACGTGACGATGGCCGATCCCACGCAGGCGGCGAACACCACTGCGACCCCCGTCGGAACCGCAACGCCCGCGGTGCTGGGTGGGCCATGCACCGACATCGACAAGGTCGCCTTCGACTCCACGGCCAACCAGCAGGTCGTCTGCGAGGGCACCACCTGGGACAAGGCTCCGCCGACCACTGGCGTGCACCCGGTCGGCACCTCGTGCGATGACACGCCGGTGTTCACGATGTCGAAGTCCGACGACGGGCACCTGATCGAGTGCGACCCGGGCACCCGGGTGTGGAGCAGCCAACACAGCTGACCTTCTGTCGGTGCTGCGCTCTACCCTGGTGAGCATGGCGTTTGCTACCGAACACCCCGTGGTTGCGCACTCCGAATATCGGCCGGTCGAGGCGATGGTGCGCGCGGGCGGCCACTTCGAGGTGGTCAGCCCCTACGCGCCGGCCGGCGACCAGCCGACCGCCATCGACGAGTTGGAGCGCCGGATCCAGGCGGGGGAGCGCGACATCGTGCTGCTGGGTGCCACCGGTACCGGAAAGTCGGCCACCACGGCGTGGCTCATCGAGCGGCTGCAGCGGCCGACTTTGGTGATGGCGCCTAACAAGACGCTGGCCGCGCAGCTGGCCAATGAGCTGCGAGAGATGCTGCCGCACAACGCCGTTGAGTACTTCGTGTCGTACTACGATTACTACCAGCCCGAGGCGTATATCGCGCAGACCGACACCTACATCGAAAAAGACAGCTCGATCAACGACGACGTGGAGCGGCTGCGGCACTCGGCCACGTCGTCGCTGCTGTCGCGCCGTGACGTGGTCGTGGTGGCGTCGGTGTCCTGCATCTACGGCCTGGGCACACCGCAGTCCTACCTGGACCGCTCGGTTGAGCTGAGGGTGGGCACCGAGGTCCCGCGTGACGCACTGCTGCGGCTGCTGGTCGACGTGCAGTACACCCGCAACGACATGTCCTTCACTCGCGGCTCGTTCCGGGTCCGCGGCGACACCGTCGAGATCATTCCGTCGTACGAGGAATTGGCGGTGCGCATCGAGTATTTCGGCGACGAAATCGAGGCGCTCTATTACATGCACCCGCTCACCGGCGAAGTGATCCGCAAGGTCGACTCGCTTCGTGTCTTCCCCGCGACTCACTACGTTGCCGGACCGGAGCGAATGGCCCACGCCATCTCCACCATCGAGCAGGAACTCGAGGAGCGCCTCGCCGAACTGGAGGGCCAGGGCAAGCTGCTGGAGGCCCAACGGCTGCGGATGCGGACCAACTATGACATCGAGATGATGCGTCAGGTCGGGTTCTGCTCCGGCATCGAGAACTACTCGCGGCACATCGACGCTCGCGGGCCGGGCTCGCCACCCGCGACCCTGCTGGACTACTTCCCCGACGACTTCCTGATGGTCATCGACGAGTCGCACGTCACGGTGCCGCAGATCGGCGGCATGTACGAGGGCGACATGTCGCGCAAGCGCAACCTGGTCGAATACGGGTTCCGGCTTCCCTCGGCGTGCGACAACCGGCCGCTGACCTGGGAGGAGTTCGCGGACCGGATCGGGCAGACGGTCTACCTCTCGGCGACGCCGGGTCCTTACGAGCTGAGCCAGGCCGCGGGGGAGTTCGTCGAGCAGGTGATCCGCCCGACCGGGCTGGTCGACCCGAAGGTCGTGGTGAAGCCGACCAAGGGCCAGATCGACGACCTGATCGGCGAGATCCGAAAGCGCGCCGAGGCCGACGAGCGGATCCTGGTGACGACGCTGACCAAGAAGATGGCTGAGGATCTCACCGACTATCTGCTGGAGCTGGGGATCCGGGTCCGCTACCTGCACTCCGAGGTCGACACGCTAAGACGGGTCGAACTGCTGCGCCAGCTGCGGCTGGGTGACTACGACGTGTTGATTGGCATCAACCTGCTGCGGGAGGGTCTCGACCTGCCGGAGGTGTCGCTGGTCGCGATCCTGGACGCCGACAAGGAAGGTTTCCTGCGCTCATCGCGCAGCCTGATCCAGACCATCGGCCGCGCGGCCCGCAACGTGTCCGGCGAAGTGCACATGTACGCCGACAAGATCACCGACTCGATGAGAGAGGCGATCGACGAGACCGACCGTCGGCGGGCCAAGCAGATCGCCTACAACGAGGCCAACGGCATCGACCCGCAGCCGCTGCGCAAGAAGATCGCCGACATACTCGATCAGGTCTACCGCGAGGCAGACGACACCGAGGCTGTGGAGATCGGCGGATCGGGGCGCAACGCGTCGCGCGGGCGACGTGCTCAGGGTGCGCCCGGCCGGGCCATCAGTGCCGGGGTGTTCGAAGGGCGCGACACGGCCAGCATGCCGCGGGCCGAATTGGCCGATCTGATCAAAGATCTCACCGAGCAGATGATGACCGCGGCCCGCGACCTCCAGTTCGAGTTGGCCGCTCGGTTCCGTGATGAAATCGCCGACCTCAAGAAAGAGTTGCGCGGGATGGACGCCGCCGGTCTGAAGTGAGCGCACCCCAAGGCCAGGCAGCTGCCGACGGCTGGCGGACGCTGCTGGGTCCCCGATTCCTGGGCACCTCAATACTTCTCGCCGGCGGGGTGGCGCTGTATGCGACCAACGAGTTCCTCACGGTCAGTTTGCTGCCGAGCGCGATCGCCGACATCGGCGGCGAACGGCTGTATGCCTGGGTGACCACCCTGTACCTGGTGGGGTCGGTTGTCGCGGCGACGACCGTCAACGCGTTGTTGCTGCGCATCGGGCCACGGGTGGCATTTCTGTTGGGACTGATCGTGTTTGGGATTGGCAGCGTGGTGTGCGCGCTGGCTCCCGGCATGGAGGTCTTGCTGGTGGGTCGCACCCTGCAGGGCACCGCCGGGGGATTGTTGGCCGGTCTGGGATACGCGCTGATCAATACCGCTCTGCCGCGCTCGCTGTGGACTAGAGCCTCGGCGCTGGTGTCGGCGATGTGGGGTGTGGCGACAGTGACGGGCCCGACCGCCGGCGGCCTCTTCGCGCAATTCGGCCTGTGGCGCTGGGCGTTCGGCGTCATGGCGGTTCTCGCGATGGCGATGGTCGTGCTGGTCCCGCGGGTGCTACCGGCTCACCTCGATTCGGGTGAGGCTCCGCCAGCGTTGAAAGTGCCGGTGTGGTCGATCGTGCTACTGGGCAGTGCCGCGTTGACGATCAGCGTCGCCCAGGTCCCGACGAACGTCGGGCTGACCGCAGCGTTGCTCGCGATCAGCCTGCTTCTGGTCGGTGCGTTCATCGTCGTCGATCGACGCATGGCAGTAAAAGTGTTACCGCCCAGCGTTTTTGGAACCGGACCGTTGAAATGGATCTACCTGGCCCTGGGGGTGCTGATGGCCTCGGCGATGGTCGACATGTACGTACCGCTGTTCGGGCAACGCCTCGCGCATCTGGTCCCGGTCGCGGCCGGGTTTCTGGGCGCCGCGTTGGCGATCGGCTGGGCGGTCAGCGAGATCCTCAGCGCGTCGCTGAGCGGCAGGAAAGTCATCGACCGGGTGGTCGTGTTCGCGCCGCTTGCCATCGCGGTGGGTCTGGCTGTGGCCGCGGCCACGCAGGCTGACAATGCGCCGGCGGGCCTGGTCGTCACGTGGGCGCTGGCGCTGACGATTACCGGAATCGGCATCGGCGCGGCCTGGCCGCATCTGTCGGCCTGGTCGATGCAGTGCATCGACGACGAGGCCGAAGGTCCCGCGGCGGCCGCGGCCATCAACACGATTGAGGTCATCGCCGGTGCATTCGGCGCCGGGCTGGCCGGTGTCGTGGTCAACACCGCCCACGGCAGCATGGTCATCGCCGCGCGGGCGCTGTTCGCCGTCTTCGCCGCAGTGGGCTTACTGGGCGCATGGGCAGCACACCGGGCCACCGAACGGGTGGATTAAGGCGCCCAAGCGCCGAGATCACATGGGCGTCAAACCGAACAGGCTGAGCAAGTTGTCGGCAGCAGAGTCGAGGGCCGGTTCAATGCCAAACGGCGTGAACAGGGTGTCAAGGTCCAAGGCGAAGGCGCCAAGGCCGTCGGTAGCAGCGTGGGGGTCGAAAGCCTGGGCCAGGTCGTAGTAAGCGTCGAGGTCGGTGGTGGGGAGGATGATGCCGCTGGCGTCAGCGACCGGGTCTAGCTGGGCCGAAAGCGTCGGGTTTAGCGCGTCAAGAAGGGACCCGCCGGGAAGCCCGAGATCGGTGAACGCGTCGGCGTCCGATGGGTCGCCCGTCGCGGGGAGACCCATGTCAACGAGCGGGTCTAGCTCGGCGGAAATCGTGGGGCTCGTGGTATCGAGAAGCGTTCCGCCAGGTAGCCCGATGTCTTCGAACGCGTCGGCGTCGGTAATGGCGAAGGCGGTGCCCGTCGACAGGAACGCGGCGGCCAGGGCGCCGCCGAAAATGGCACCTACCCCTGCAGCTCGGCGACGCATTTGCCAGTGACGCTGGTCGGTGCGGGATTGGGCGCTCATGAGTACTCCTCATCGTGCGTGTCGTGCGCACAGCAAAGCTTAAGCCCGGCGTTGCCGGGCGTGGACCAATTTCGAAGATGACGGTTCGCGGGACGCCATCAGCGCGTCGACTTGATGACCTGCGTCCGGTGGAATTGCCACCGCTCGACGATGTGGAACCCGACATTTTTCGCAGTCACGTATGCGGGCGCGGTCGCTAGCACCCGTCCAGGCGGCAGCGCCGTCCCGCTTTGATGGTTCGGAAGCTTGGTGTCGTGGGCGGAAATCGTCCACAGCGTGGTGCATTGATACAGCCGGCCTACCACCAGCCAGACGGCCACGTGACCGTCCCACAGCGTTTCGCGTTTGGGCGCGGGGACGCCGCGACCGACGTCGACCAGCGGCCGGTAGGCGGCGGGACGCGCGCCGAGCAGCGCCCGAACCGGCCCGGGCAGCCAGCCGACCGTGTTGTCGACCAGCAGGCAGTCCCCCGGAGCCGCCTGCGCGCTGATCAGGTCGGCGACGTCGCTGTAATCCCAGCTCTCTTTGGCGTACCGCTGTCGTTGCGAGAGAAGATAATTCGGGAATGCCGCCACGGCGAGCACGATCAGGATCGCGGCGATCCATCGTGGCCTGCGCGCGATCCCGACAATGCAGACGGCCAGCGCGACCGCCATCGCCGGGGTGGTGAAGAACAGATATCGCGGGTAATACAACGGATCACTGATCGCCGAATAGATCAGGCTGATGGCAGTGGGCACCACCATCCAGGCCGCGCAGATGATCAGCACCCGGCGGGTGTCGCCCAGCGAGCGCCACTGACCCCTCATCCGAATCGTCAGCGCGGCAACGAAAATGAGCCCAGCCAGGATCGCGAATGGAACGCTGTTGTCGAAATATTGGTGCAGCACGACGTCGAGCACGTTGTGCCAATTCAACGGATATATCCAGGCGACCTGGAAACTCTGGGTATGGGCCAACAACAGCAACGGCGTCGATGCGGCCATCGCCAGCGCTGACGTGATCACCCACCAACGCAACACCGACTTATCGCGCCGCAGCACCGGCGTGACGGCGGCGTAGATCGGCACGAGCAACACCAGATAGAGGTTGAGCAATATCGCGAGCATCAGCGCGAGCGTGTAGAACACCCACAGCCGTCGTCGGTGTCGGCGTACGGCGGTAACCAGCAGAACGGTCAGCCACACCGCCGCGGCCGCCGTCAACGCATACGAGCGTGCTTCGGCGGCGGCCCACGTCACGCGAGGCAGGATGGCGAACACCACGCCCGCACACACCGCGGTGGTCCTCGGCAGGAACCGTCTCGCGAAGACCACGACGCCGGCTGCGGCGATCCCGACGGCCAGGCAACCGGGCACCCGCGACCAGAACTCGGTCAGCGGGAAGACGCTGAACCAGCCGTGCATCAGGAGGTAGAACAAACCGTGCACGGCGTCGATGTGGCCCAGCATCCGCCACAGTTCCGGTATGGAACGGCCGGCGGAGGCGGAAATCGTGGCGCTCTCGTCGAACCACAGCGACGGCCGGGCCGCACCGGCGGCGCCGATCACAGCGGCCAGCACCGCGATCGCGAGCGGGTCAATAAACCTGCTGCGCCGGCGCGGACGCGACGCGCTTGGGGTGACCGCCGTCCTGGGTTCGGCGACTGCTGTGGCAACCATGATGGGTGTCACTTTAGGGCCACTGTGGTGAACCTGCTTACCCGTCCTTCCTGATCACATACCACTTTTGCCGGTGTGGCCGAATCGGGCGACTCGGTCGTGTGGGACCCATATCGACGAAAATGCATGCACAACAATGAATTTCATTGATCGCGGTTGCTAATGGGACGCGTAGCAGACGCAAGTGGCTCCTCAGAGTGTGCGCGCCACAGCGGTAGCCGTTGATTGCCAGCCAGATCGCCGTGTCTCAAAGTCGACCATCTGGCTACGGCGAGGCGTTACTGTCTGGGGTTGGCGTAGCAACCGACACCTGGGAGGGTAAATGAGCGCCTATCGGACCGTGGTGGTAGGAACCGACGGCTCGGACTCGTCGCTGCGCGCGGTAGAGAAGGCGGGCAGCATTGCCGGGGCTAACGCAAAGCTGATCGTGGCGACGGCGTACTTGCCCCAGAACGAGGATGCACGGGCCGCCGACGCCCTGAAAGACGAGAGTTACAAGGTGTCGGGCAGTGCCCCGATCTATGCGATCCTGCGCGAGGCCAAGCAGCGGGCCGAATCTGCGGGAGCCACGAACGTCGAAGAACGGTCGATCGTCGGCGCGCCCGTCGACGCGCTGGTCGGACTCGCCGAAGAGGTCGGCGCCGACCTGCTCGTCGTCGGCAATGTCGGCCTGAGCACGATTGCGGGCCGGCTGCTGGGATCGGTGCCGGCCAACGTCTCGCGCCGGGCCAAGGTCGATGTGCTGATCGTCCACACCACCACGTAAGCCGGCCTGAATCTGGTGCTGGTTGCCCGCACAGCAGCCGCATTGGAGCAGACGGCCGACCAGTGCCGCGGGAACGGCGTGGAGGTTCCGGCGAGGGCTGCCGCTATCTCACCGGCAACACGTTGTTCGTCGACGGCGGCAGCCACATCAATGGGGTGGCCTGGGCGCCCGATCTCGACGGCGCGAGCTGATCGACGGCTACACGCTGGCGAGGTCGTGGCGCTTCAGCCGAAACGTGCGGCTGAGTCGGTCCGGACGCGTGGTCAGGGTGACCTCGACGGCTCCACCGGACGTGACGACGTAGCGCTCCTCGACATCGGGGCCCTCATCGCAGCGGCTGACCGGCCGCCGCGGCAGGTCCAGGTCGTCGCTGAGGTCCGGATCGAACGGGAAGAACACCGGGGCATAGGGCGTCACGTCGCCGTCCGGACGGCCGTCGCGCAGCCGGCTGCACTCGACGAAGCGGAAATGTCCGATGTTGTGCGCCGCGCGGTAGGTCCGCGTGACGACGAAGGGGGGCTGTCCGGCGGTGGGCAGCGCGGCCCCTTTGGGCACGATCGGGTCGAAGCAGACGTCCTCGCCTGCGCACGCCTCGCGGAACACCCCGAAATGGCGCGAAAGACGTTCGGAGAGAGCGAATCCGGCCTCCCGGTCGAGGAAGGCCGCCAGGCCGATGGCCGTCGCGGCGAACGGGTGCAATGAGCGTTTGACCCGTTTCTCGTCGAAGGCCGAGCGCAGCGCCCGCGCGACGAGCGGGAAGCTTCCGGCGCCGCCGACCACGTAGATGCCTGCGATCTCGGACCAGTCGACGTCGCCGCCGGTGCGGTCGTGCAGCACACCCGGGAGAGCGGCAATCGTCTTGTCCACCAACGGAGCACACGCCGTATAGACGTCCTCGATCGGACAGGAGAACGGCGGCTTGCCCACGGAGGTGAGATCGACCAGGAATCGCCGGGTGTTCGGGCCGACGGCTTCTTTGCGGACCGAGCACTCCTCGAGCAACTGATCGCGGGTGCCCGACGGCAATGAACGCAGTCCGGCGCCGTTGCGAACCAGTTTGAGGATGGCCTCGTCGAAGTCGTCGCCGCCGAGGCGCTGGATGCCCTCGCTGACGACCACCTCGTTCAGCCGCCCGGTCATCTTCAACAGCGACGCGTCGAACGTGCCGCCACCGAGGTCGTAGATCAGGACGTATTCCCGCTTGGCGGTGATCGTCGAGTGATACCGGTGGGCGTACTCGAAGCCCGCCGCCGACGGCTCGTTCAGCAGGGCGACCACATCGAAGCCGGCCTGCGCGAACGCGTCCAGGGTCAGGAAGCGTTGTGCGCTGGAGGCATTGGCCGGCACGCTGATCGCGGCCTCGACCCGCACTCCCGGGGAGAGCTCGGCGTTCGAACGGTGCTGCAGGTCGCATCTCAGCTGGCTCAGAAAGCCCGCGAACAGCTCGGTCAGCAGGTAACGGCGTCCCGCCAGCTCCACTGTCGTCGTCGGCCCGGCGTCGTTGAGCAGCCGCTTGAACGACCGCAGCACAGACCAGTCCGGGTGGTGCCGGACCGCGGCGGCGTCCGGGCCGTAGCGCAGCTCGCCGCCTTCGTTGGCGGCAATGATCGACGGCCACGCGTCGGCCCCGTCGAACGACACCACCGGATAGTTGCCTCGATCGACGACCGCGACAACGGTGTGCGTTGTGCCGAAGTCGATCCCCAGCCTCATCGGCTAAGCGTAGGTGCTGCAGCGCGTTTCGTGCCCGCTATTCACCAACCCCGCTCGCGCCACGTCGCGAGGCTGGGACGCTCAGCGCCCAGTGTGGTGTCGTCGCCGTGACCGGGGTAGACGACGGTGGTGTCGTCGTAGACATCGAACACCCGGGAGGTGACGTCATCGAGCAGCTGGTCGAAATCGCCGGGCTGCCACGTCTTGCCGACGCCGCCGGGAAACAGGCAATCGCCGGTGAACAGCTGGGTGACTCCGCCGGTGGCAGGGCCGTTGAGCGCCAGTGCGACGGATCCCGGGGTGTGTCCGCGGAGGTGGATGACGTCGAACGTCAGGTCACCGATCTGGACGGTGTCGCCGCCGGCCAGCAACCGGTCCGGCTTGACCGGCAACGGCTCGGCGTCGATCTCGTGGGCGGCGGTGGGTGCGCCGGTGGCTTGCGCGACGGCTTCCAGTGCCTGCCAGTGGTCGAAGTGCTGGTGGCTGGTGACGATCAGCGACACGTTCGGGGCCTGGGTTCGCACCAGCTCGACAAGATCGTCCGCGTCGTTGGCGGCGTCGATCAGCAGGGTCTGGCCGGTCGCGGAACAGGTCACCAGGTAGGCGTTGTTATCCATGGGGCCCACCGACGCTTTGACGATCGTGGCGCCCGGCAACGTCCGGCGGGCCGCGGTACCCGGATCGACGTGGCCGGTGTAGTCGTCAGTCAGGGTGGTCATACCGGTCAACGGTACTGGCCGAGGGTTGGTCGCCCTACGGGGTTAACGCCGGGCTAGTCGATGCGAGTCGAACTAGGGTGTGCTGATTGTGGCGTCAAAGGGCATCCGAACCGCGTTCGCCGGTTCGCACCCGGATCAGCGACTCGATAGGCGTCACCCAGACCTTGCCGTCGCCGATCTTGCCGGTGCGTGCGGCGCCGATGATGGCCGCGACCACGACGTCTACGTGTTCGTCATCCACGACGACCTCGACGCGTGCCTTCGGAACGAACTCGACCTCGTACTCGGCACCCCGGTATACCTCGGTGTGCCCCTTCTGGCGCCCGTAGCCCCGGACTTCGGAGTAGGTCAAACCGTGCACGCCGGCGTTGTCTACCGCGGCGCGGATGTCCGTGATCGTAAACGGCTGGACGACTGCCGTAATCAGCTTCATGTCATCAGGCTTTCAGTGCGTGTGGCCGCCCCTGACGAGGGTCTCGTCGGGGTAGGCCTCCTCCAAGTGCACGCCGATGTCACCCTGTTCCAAGACTTCATCGGGTGCACGCAGTTTCATGAACAAGCCAAGAACCTTCAGGATGGCGAACGTAACGAAGGCGTCCCAGGCGATGATGGTGAGCGCCGCGCAGAATTGGACCAGGATTTGCGCCGGATGGTGGCCCCATAGCCAGCCCGCGTTGGTGACGTCTTTGACGTCTTTGCCGTTGCCGAGGTACATGACGATGTGCGGGTCTGCCAGCACCCCGACCAGCAGGCCACCGGCCAAGCCCGCCACACCATGGGTGTGCACGACGCCGAGACTGTCATCGACCTTCGTGAACAGTCGGGTGCGGCCCAACCAGTTCCAGGACATCCACACCAGCGAGCTGGCCACGACTCCGATGATGATGGCGCCGAAGCTGTTGACAAAGCCGGCGGCGGGGGTGATGGCCACCAGCCCCGAGATCATGCCGTTAATGCCACCCAACAGGGTGGGTTTACGCTCGCGGCTCGCGACGACGTCCCAGACTATCCAGGTCAGCAGCGCCACCGCGGTGGCCAGGTTAGTGTTCAGAACGGCCAATGAGGCGTTGGTGCCAGCGAAGTACGGGTCACCGCCGTTGAACCCGTTCCAGCCCAGCCACAGGATGCCCGCCCCAACCGCGGCGATCGGCAAGTTGTTGGGTACGGCGCGTTCGCGGTCGCGGGCCAGTCGGGGCCCGATCACCGCGGCTGCGACAAACCCGCTGGTGCCGGCGGCCAGGTGAATCACGTACCCGCCGGAATAGTCCAGCGTTCCAGTGCTAAAGAGGCTGCTGACGCCGGTGTGCGGCTGGGCCCAAAAGCCTCCACCCCACACCAGGAAGGCGTTGACCGAGTAAGCGAACGTCGACCATAGCGGAACGAAGATCAGCCACACCTTGAAGTTGATGCGGCCCACCACACTGCCCAAGAACAGCAGCGGGGTGATCGCCGCGAATACGAACTGGAAGTAAGCCAGCGTCGTTTCGGAGAATCGGAATTTCGGCATCGCTCCGTCGAGCAGCGGGATGACCGCCTGATGCTGGTTGTCGGCGCCCAAGATGCTGCGCGGCTTGCCCACCGCGGACCCTAGGATGCCAGGGCCGAGCTTTTGAGGCTCCCCGAATCCCATCTTGAAGCCCCACAGCACCCACACCACCAAGACCAACGAAAACCCGGTGAACGCCATCAACATCGTGTTGACCGCCCACTTCTTTTGGACGAGGCCGCCGTACAGCACCGCAATACCCGGAATGCTCATCAGGCCGACCAGAGTCGCCGCCACCAACTGCCACGCATTGTCTCCGGGGCTGAGCCAATCGGGATAAGGGTTCATCGCGGTCCACCCTTCGGTCGCTGTCGCGGTGCCATACGTAGAGTGGGCAGTTTTTCGCGCCGTTGGGTTTCGGTCAGATGATTGAGTGTTAATTCTAGATTTCTGCAGGGGCAACCCGTCGGGCTAATTCGCCCGGGTGGCCGCTATGGCAGAAACCCCACGATTCGACACTGAGCCTGAACTGCTTCCGAGTGGGCGTCGTGCTGGGCGGAGACAGCGTGACACCAGTCGCGTGCTTCTGCACCACATGCATGCTCGACTGCGCCGCCCATCGAACTTGCGATCGTGACATTTACGCAGCTGTCGCCGGATCGGCCATAACCTGACGAGTGGCCCGTCATCGCCCACGCCGCCACCCCCACCGCGATCAAAGCAACGAAAATCAGGGCGGCTACCAACATGGCACGGCGTTCGCCAGGCGTCAGCGGGTCGGTAGGTGGGGTCTTGCCTTGGTTGACCGTCGGCGGCTCCTTCGTCCGGCGGACTCGATCGATCAACAATAGAGGCGCTGTCGCTAGCGCGGCGCGCTCGCAACGTCGTAGATCGGCGCCAAGGGTGACATGGTGACCATCTAGCAAGTCCGTTCCTGTCGAGATGTTCTGTGGGGCAGGAAGGCAGCCAAACTACCGGACGAGGTGCTCCAGCCGGGCCACGTGAGCACAGCGGAAACGTGTTGACTGTCTGTCAGAGGGGACACCTAGCATGGACACGGTAGTGTCCGGCCGATTGCGGCGCCGATACCGGCGTTGGAAGCGGCCCGCGGAAAGGGATTGCGTGGCTGACCGCCTGATCGTGAGGGGTGCTCGCGAGCACAATCTGCGCAGCGTCGATCTTGATTTGCCGCGCGACGCGTTGATCGTCTTCACCGGCCTGTCCGGTTCGGGGAAGTCTTCGCTGGCGTTCGACACGATCTTCGCCGAAGGCCAGCGGCGCTACGTCGAATCGCTGTCGGCGTACGCCCGCCAGTTCCTCGGGCAGATGGACAAGCCCGACGTCGACTTCATCGAAGGATTGTCGCCGGCGGTGTCCATCGACCAGAAGTCGACCAACCGCAACCCCCGCTCAACGGTCGGGACCATCACCGAGGTGTACGACTACCTGCGGCTGCTCTACGCGCGGGCTGGCACGCCACACTGTCCGGTCTGCGGTGAGCGGATCGCCCGCCAGACCCCGCAGCAGATCGTCGACCAGGTGCTGGTGATGCCCGAAGGCACCCGATTCCAGGTGCTCGCCCCGGTGGTCCGCACCCGCAAGGGCGAATTCGCCGACCTGTTCGAGAAGCTCAACGCGCAGGGCTACAGCCGGGTTCGGGTCGACGGCGTGGTGCATTCGCTGACCGATCCGCCCAAGTTGAAGAAGCAGGAGAAGCACGACATCGAGGTCGTGGTCGATCGCCTGACCGTCAAGGCCAACGCCAAGCAGCGGCTCACCGATTCGGTCGAGACCGCGCTGAGCCTGGCCGACGGCATCGTGGTACTGGAGTTCGTCGATCACGACCACGACGCCCACAACCGCGAACAGCGATTCTCCGAGAAGCTGGCCTGCCCCAATGGGCACGCCTTGGCCGTCGACGACCTGGAGCCGCGGTCGTTCTCGTTCAACTCGCCGTACGGCGCCTGCCCCGAATGCGCCGGCCTGGGTATCCGCAAGGAGGTCGATCCCGAGCTGGTGGTGCCCGACCCGGACCGCACACTGGCCGAGGGCGCGGTGGCGCCGTGGTCGATGGGCCACACGGCGGAGTACTTCACCCGGATGCTGGCCAGCCTCGGTGAAGCGATGGGCTTCGACGTCGACACACCATGGCGCAAGCTACCGGCCAAGGCGCGCAAGGCAATTCTGGAGGGCTGCGACGAGCAGGTGCACGTCCGCTACCGCAACCGCTACGGCCGCACCCGCTCCTACTACGCCGACTTCGAGGGTGTGCTGGCCTTCTTGGAGCGCAAGCTGGATCAGACCGAATCCGAGCTGATGAAGGAGCGCTACGAAGGGTTCATGCGGGACGTGCCGTGCCCGGTGTGTGAGGGCACGCGGCTCAAGCCGGAAATCCTGGCCGTCACCTTGGCCGCGGGGGAGCAGGGCGCCAAGTCGATCGCCGAGGTGTGCGAGCTGTCCATCTCGGATTGCGCCGACTTCCTCAACGGGCTCACGCTGGGCCCACGCGAACAAGCCATCGCCGGCCAGGTGCTCAAGGAAATCCAGTCGAGGCTCGGCTTCCTGCTCGACGTGGGGCTGGACTACTTGTCGCTGTCCCGGGCTGCGGCCACGCTGTCCGGCGGTGAGGCGCAGCGCATCCGGCTGGCCACCCAGATCGGCTCCGGGCTGGTCGGCGTGCTGTATGTGCTCGACGAGCCATCCATCGGGCTGCATCAGCGCGACAACCGCCGGCTCATCGAAACCCTCACCCGTTTAAGGGATTTGGGCAACACCCTGATTGTCGTCGAGCACGACCAGGACACCATCGCACACGCCGACTGGATTGTCGACATCGGTCCGGGCGCCGGCGAGCACGGTGGTCACATCGTGCACAGCGGCACCTACGCCGAACTGCTGGCGAACAAGGAGTCGATCACCGGGGCCTATCTGTCAGGCAAGGAAAGCATTGCCGCCCCGACGATTCGGCGTCCGGTGGACAATCGACGTCGGCTCACGGTCGTCGGCGCCAACGAGCACAACTTGCGCGGGATCGACGTGGCGTTCCCGCTCGGTGTGCTCACCGCCGTGACCGGGGTATCCGGCTCCGGCAAGTCGACCCTGGTCAACGACATCCTGGCCTCGGTGCTGGCCAACCGGCTCAACGGCGCCCGGCAGGTTCCGGGCCGGCACACCCGCATCACCGGGCTGGACAACGTCGACAAGCTGGTGCGTGTCGACCAGTCGCCGATCGGCCGAACACCGCGATCCAACCCGGCCACCTACACCGGCGTCTTCGACAAGATCCGCACCTTGTTCGCGGCGACCACCGAGGCCAAAGTCCGTGGCTATCAACCGGGCCGGTTCTCGTTCAACGTCAAGGGCGGTCGCTGCGAGGCGTGCACGGGCGACGGAACCATCAAGATCGAGATGAACTTCCTGCCCGATGTGTATGTGCCCTGCGAGGTCTGCCAGGGCGCCCGCTACAACCGGGAAACCTTGGAGGTGCACTACAAGGGCAAGACCATCTCCGAGGTGCTGGACATGTCGATCGAGGAGGCGGCGGAGTTCTTCCAGCCGATCACTGGAATCCACCGCTATCTGCAGACGCTCGTCGATGTCGGCCTCGGATACGTCCGTCTCGGCCAACCCGCGCCCACGCTGTCCGGCGGTGAGGCGCAGCGGGTGAAGCTGGCATCGGAGTTGCAGAAGCGCTCCACCGGACGCACGGTGTACATCCTCGACGAGCCCACCACCGGATTGCATTTCGAAGACATCCGAAAGTTGCTCGATGTCATCAACGGCCTTGTCGACAAGGGCAATTCGGTGATCGTCATCGAACACAACCTGGATGTGATCAAGACATCGGACTGGATCATCGACATGGGGCCCGAGGGCGGTGCCGGCGGCGGAACCATCGTCGCCGAGGGCACACCGGAAGATGTGATGGCGGTGCCCGAAAGCTACACCGGCAAGTTCCTCGCGGAGGCACTCGGCGCCGCCAAGCCATCGGCCGGCACCCCGCGGCGATCGACCAAGCGCCGCAAGGTCAGCGCCTAAGCCTGTGGGATTCACGTTCCGCCGTCGATGCTGACTGACTTCGACAACGGCGACGGAAATCGCGGTTTGATGCGGACGCCGTCGAGCCAGGACGTGAGCTCGGCAGCGCGCCGTTTCAACGCTCGCCGCCCGTCGCGGCCGGGGTCCTCAAGGAATTGCAGGTGGACGCGTGCCTCGTGATCCTGATACCAACCGCCCACCACGCGTCCGCTCCACCAGGCGGTGGGCCCGGCGTTGCCGTTGCGGTCGAAAACCTGAGCCCGGTGGTCGCCGAGGTACCAACCGCGGTCGAACCAACCCATTGTGGTCACATCGAGGGCCGGGAGTAGTGCGGCCAATGGGGCGACCTCTGGTTCGATATTTAGGTCGTCGGGCAGCGCATAGCCCGGGCCGGAATCCAACTCAACCTCGACCGCGCCGATATCCGCCAAGGCCTTTCGCGTCGCTGTCAAGGTGGTGCCGAACCACCATTTGATGTCGGCGGCGGTGGCGGGCCCGAATGTATGCAGCCACCGGCGCGTCAACTGTTCGAAGGCGCCGTCCGGCGCCGTGTGCTGACCCAGCCAATCGGTGGTCCGTACCCACCGTGGACGCGATGTGGTCCAGCTTCCGTCGTTGGGTCCGCGCACAATTTCGCCGCGTGCGGAGAGCACCGTCAGCACCCGTGGGGCGACCGGAATCGTCCCGCCCCAGGGCTTTCCGGGCGCGGGGTCATACATTCCGGCAATTTCAGGGAGCGCGGAACGCAGCTCAGTGCTCGACACCGGCCCGTGCCGGTCCAAATGGCCCAGCACGGCCGAACAGGCTGTCTCCAACCACTGTTCGCCGTCGGCTGCGACCCCCGCCTTGTGTAGGTCGGCGACAAGTCGGCGATGTTCGTTGGCGGCAACCCGGTCGCTGGCCGCGGACTGAATGATCGGCAGGTCATCGGTACTGAACACCCACAGCGTCCGTCGCATGGCTAAATGCCTTACTAAGGAGCGGTTGTGGTACAGCTCGTTGTCCAGGTCGGCAACGCCGAAATCCGGGCACCGCGCCCACAACGAAAGATAGGGCGTGGCGGGATCGGTGGCATGCAGCCCCACCAGCGCGGCGGTGGCGTGGGTAACTGTATCGGCGAGCGACAGAAACTGCCTGTTTACCAGCCTTTTTCGTCGCTCATCGGCAGTGAATCTGCGCACGGTGCCGTTGTCGCCGGCTCAGTGGCTGTCGTCGCGCATTGATTCGCGGATTTGGGCTAGCCGGTCGGCGGCCGCACGCTGTCGGGCCTCGTACTGGTCCTCGACGTCGCGGCCCTCGGGCGTTTCGGCACCCAATTCGGCTGAACCGATGGATGTTTCGTAGCGGCTCTCGATCTTCTCGCGGACCGAATCGAACGTCGGCACCCCAGAGGTGCTGTAGCCCGGGTCGATATCGGGCTGGCCGGCGGGGGTTTCCGGTTCTTCGGGCACGATGCCACGCTACCCGCGTTAGCGGCCGATCGGCTCGGCGTGCGGAGCCGGAGCCGAGGCGGGCGGCCAAGTGGCCGGTGCCGGAATCCTCGGCACCCCGGGAGTGTCCAGCCGACCGGCCAGCCAGGGCAATGCTGCGGCGAAAGCGTTGCTCGCAAACGGCCAGTCGTG
>NZ_DASXHW010000256.1:0-3159 GCF_036488105.1 Mycobacterium sp.
TCCCAGAGAGTGACAAGCTCTCTGGACTTGCGATTTCCTTCGATCGACGGACTCCAGCACGCGCGCTCGTCGAAACACCGCTGTACCGACTACCCACGACGCGTCGTGGGTCCCACCATCCAAACGCCCGACACTCCGCACGCCCAGGGAACTCACCATTCCCTGGAGGCGCTGTGCCTTCGTTATTTCAACGAACACGCGCTCAAGATCGATTTTTCCCCATTATTCCCCACAAAAATTCATTCAAAACCGACTACTACACTACCCCACCACCCATACGTCGCATCAGCGATGCCCACAGCCCGCCAAAACCCCTGCAACGCGCCGGCCACACCGGAAACAGACCGGTGGCAGTGTTTTTCAGTCGAAAAACACCGCCACATACTGACAACACTGAAGCCGACACGACAACGCGCTGCCACGACGGCCACAGCGTGCAGCCACCTGCCAACATGAGCAGGACCAGCAGGGGCACTTCTAGTGCCCCTACCCACTTGTCAGCCGGGGCCAGCAAGGCCTCAACGTCGCGCAGAAGCGCGCAACGTCGATTCGACGTACGCACCACCGTGACAAAAAACCCGTACCGGTACGATCGCGTACGCCCACAACGTGCAGCGCCACATCCCGCCGCCATGACACACAGGGGCCACAATGGCCCTAGTGTTGTGTATGGCCCCGCGGCATCGAGTCCGCATGGGCACGCGACCACGGCGCCACACCGACAGTGCGCCACAACGAAGACGGCGCGCCGCAGCACCATCTCACGACGCGATACAACGACGCTGGAGGCACCAAGAGCCCCTTGCGCCGTGTCTACACGCGCTAGACCGCGCCACACGGGTCCAGAGAATGAACAATTCTCTGGACTCTCGACTCACTCTGATCGACGGATTTGGGTACGCGAGCCCAATGAAAACCCGCCAAATCGACGATCAACGATGCGCAGTGAACAGCCAGAGCGTGCCCACGTCTCTGGCTTGTTCAATAACAAGTACGCTCGGGGCCAGGAACCCCAAAACGCAGACGTACGACGCGTCGAACGAAGTCGACGACGCCGTCCCCCACAACCCGCGAACAACGACCACGCTGCGACGCCACACGCCTCTGGCGTGGCATACCTACGCTATGAGAGTAGCGTAGACAGTCCAGAGAGTTCACCGCTCTCTGAACTCGCGATTTTCCCCAATCGACGACGCCGTCCCCCTCAGCCGTCGTACCGACCAACCACGACGCGTAGAGGGTCCCCATACCCCCACGCCCACGCCCACCTGCGCCCAGGGAACTCATCGTTCCCTGGAGGCGTCGTGCCGTCGTTAGTACAACGACCACGCGCTTTAATTCGATCTCGACATTCCCCCAATGGTATTGACAAAATACCGTTACAACACAACTACCATACTACGCGAACGCCCTACAACCCCGCCATGCAAGCCACGACGCCCCGACGACGCGTTTCTACGCGTCGTCTCGAAAGCACGACGAACGGTCGTTGCGACGAAACCGCCGCGACGATGGGCTACCACGACGCCCAGGGCACGCCAGCCACAAACCCCACCCCCCTTCCCTTCGACGCAGACGCCCCAACGTCGCACGCAAGCGCCCAACACGACAGCCACCCCGTGCACCCGGTAAACCACCACCACGACGCAACGCCGACGTCCCCACGACGGCGTGTGGCCACCACGGCACCCAGACGATGCCGGCGGCACCCGAATGCCACACAGCGAGGGGAGAATGCGCCCACCGTGTCGAAGTCGCGACGCGACGTACAGAGCGACCAACTCTGCCGCAAAACCAACAACCCCGCGACGCCAGAAGCCCACCAAGCTTCTGGCACTGCATACTTATGCTATGAAAGTAGCATAGGTAGTCACTTATGCTATGAAAGTAGTGTAGGTAGTTATCTACATGTACGCTATGGAAGTCGTGTAGGCGGTTATCCACATGTACGCTATGAAAGTAGTGTAGGCAGTTATCCACATGTATGCTATGAAAGTAGCGTAGGCAGTTATCCATATGCATGCTATGAAAGTAGCGTTGACAGTCTAGAGACCTCGCAAATCTCTGGATCCACAATATTATGCAATCAACAAAACAATGACAAGAGTGCGATGTCAAAATCGCTACGCAACGCGCAGAGCTCACAACTCTGCTGCACGACAAGCGACCACAACGCATTGCTAGAGGTCCATGAGGCACCTAGCAAGGTGTTCAGTCGCTCTCATCAAAAACACAGCGGTCTAGAGAACTACAAACTCTCTAGACCGGCGACCTTGCTTGCCCAGCGAATGTACAAAATTCGTCGCAATGTTCGAACCTCGAAGCTCGATTCTGCCAAGCGTGAAGGGTTAACACCACCCTATCATCGCTCCCAGCACCTCTCAGATGGTCACCACGCCTCTGGAGATGAGGGGCACCATATAGGACTAAGCTCACAACTTAGTTCTCGATTCGAAATGCAAATTTTCGATCTTACGACGCGCACAGGGCATCCAAACCCTCGTGCTCCACTACACCACTCCCCAGTGAACTTAAACGTTCATGGAGGTGAGCGTATATGGGTTCGCAGGGGCCACATACCCAAGCTCAATGGTCACACATTGCGCATGAACTCGACATCGCTTGCTGAGTCCACCTCCAACAGTACGAAATGTACTAGTTCCACTAGCAGTATTATGTCTGCTGGTATGCTCTACGAGAGTACACCGCAGCGTAATCGCTCCACCAACTCCCCAGAGAATGTAAAAGTTCCTGGAGGCGCGCACAGACGAGTTCAGAGGGGCCGAAATTCCCCGCTTGATGGTCACACATCGAGCATGAGCTCTACATTGCACGCTGTCACTACCTACAACAGTCCGGAGAGGTACAAACTCTCTGGACGCGCGACATCGACCACTCGACGGACTCGTGCACCCCAGCACGATGAAAACCCGTCAACTCGACGACCGTCGACTCATAGTGGGCCCCCAAACCCACATGCTCGATCCAACGAAAGCCCAGAGACCCAGAAAGTCTCTGGATCGACTTCACGCGTTCGAAAGAACCGTGCAACAAAAGACGAGGAACACGAGTCAAATCGTATTCCAACAACACGCAGTGGGCCACCAGACCCACAAAATCGAACCAACGATAGCCCAGGGACATCAAGAATCCTTGGAG
>NZ_DASXHW010000332.1:0-2666 GCF_036488105.1 Mycobacterium sp.
AGCGGTCGAGTCGTCGCGGGACGGCGGGCGGCCAATCCTCCTCGGCCATCGAGGGCTGAGCGATGAAAGCCATACCCGCCGTCCCTGGGTGACTCGAAGCCTAAGGCCAGCGGCCTCTAACACCCTGCAAGGAAGGTAAGGATCGATGAAATCTCTGCTCGCCATCCTTGGCGTATCGCTGGGCCTGGTGCTTGCCGTGCCGGCGCACTCCGAACCTGGCCTCGACGAGCCGGCCGGCGACGACAACAACGGCTCTTTCCTCGCTGACCTGAAGAATGTAGGAATCGGCTTTTCCGACCCGGCCCAGGCTGTCAGCGCAGGCCAGGCCGTGTGCGGTTGCCTCCACAACGGCATGGGCGGCCTGCACCTGATCCAGCACCTGCAGGAGAGCAACCCGGCCCTCACCGAAAGCGGCGCCGCTCAATTCGCGACGATCTCGGCGAAGGCGTACTGCCCTAAGCAACTCGAGGAAGAACACGCGCCTGGCCATAAGTACCTGAAGGGCAACGCCCCAGGTAAAGGCACCGGAGACGGGGAGACAACCGTGCCCAAAGGCCCCGGCGGGGGCGGGGGCGGCGGCGGCGACTAGGCCTCAGGCCCTGACCGCCTCCACGAAGTAGCCTCTCGGAGCGTTGGGTACATCAGCCGGAACCGGCGGGTGTGCCCAACGTTTCCATTTGTTGCCCGGTACAGCCATGTCGGTGACGGCGGCTGACCAGCCGTGGTTTTCAACGAGGGCGGCCGGTGTGTCGCTGCTGAAAACCCATGGCGCGCCGAGCCTTTCCATATACGCCAGGGTAGCCGCCGAGAACGGGGCCTCCAGCAACGCCGTGCCGACGACGTCGCAGAGCAGCACCGAACCGGGCGCGGACAACCCGCTGACGCGGGCGAACAGTTGATCGACATCTGAGGCTTCGAGATACTGCAACAGACCTTCAATCAACCAGACTGTCGGCGCCTCGGGGTTAAATCCCTGCGCTTCAAGTGCTTTCGGCCAGTCGTCAGCGAGATCGACGCCGACCGACACACGTCGGCAGCGCGGCCGCTCCCCCGCCAGCCGCTCTTCCTTGATCGCGATCACCTGCGGCTGGTCGACCTCGTAGACGGTAACGCCGTCATGCCACAGCAACCGGAAAGAGCGGGCGTCCATACCCGCAGCCACAATCACCACCTGCGATGCGCCCACGCGCAACAGTGCCTCGTCGTACAGCCTTGTGCGGACCACGATTGGCGCCGATGGTTGCCCCGTCTCCGCACTCGCCTCGGCAAGCAATTGTCGGCCTTCGTCGCCGGCCAGCCGTTCGGCGAACGGATCGTGAAAGAGGGCGTCGTCGCGCAGAGATTCTTCGGCGCGCATGGCCGCGACGAGGAGTCCGGTGGCCGCTACCGCGTGTTTGGTGTTGTCCATCGGCCCATCATGACCGAGCCGCGGCCAGCGGTCTTGGATATTTGTGCCGCGGCATGACGGGCGCGTGGCTGGGCAGCGCGCCAACCGCTGACCTGCGGCGCTTGCCATCACACCACCGCAGTTACTAGGATGTCCTAGTAAACCCATCTGCTGCTTTTTCTATGTCCGAGGACAGCCATGACCACACAGATTCCGCATTTCATCGACGGACGCCGTAGCAACCTCGCATCGACCCGGACCGCCGACGTACTCAACCCCAGCACGGGCACGGTGCAGGCACAGGTCTTGCTGGCGTCCGCCGCCGATGTCGACACCGCGGTCGCCTCCGCCAAGGAGGCGCAGAAAGAGTGGGCGGCGTACAACCCGCAACGCCGAGCCCGGGTCATGATGAAGTTCGTCGAATTGGTCAACGCCAATGTCGAAGAGCTCGCCGAATTGCTCAGCCTGGAGCACGGCAAGACCGTTGCCGACAGCAAGGGCGACATCCAGCGCGGCATCGAGGTCATCGAGTTTTGTGTCGGCATCCCGCATTTGCTCAAGGGTGAATTCACCGAGGGCGCCGGTACGGGCATCGACGTCTACTCCGTCCGCCAACCGCTCGGCGTGGTCGCCGGTATCACACCGTTCAACTTCCCGGCGATGATCCCGCTGTGGAAGGCAGGCCCCGCGCTGGCATGCGGAAACGCGTTTATCCTCAAGCCTTCGGAGCGCGACCCGTCGGTGCCGGTGCGCCTGGCCGAATTGTTCCTCGAGGCCGGCCTGCCCGCGGGCGTATTCCAGGTGGTCCAGGGCGACAAGGAAGCCGTGGACGCGATCCTGCACCACCCCGACGTCCAGGCCGTCGGCTTCGTCGGCAGCTCCGACATCGCGCAGTACATCTACGAGACGGCGGCCGCCAACGGCAAGCGCTCGCAGTGCTTCGGCGGCGCGAAGAACCACATGGTCGTCCTGCCGGACGCCGACCTGGACCAGGCCGTCGACGCGCTGATCGGCGCCGGTTACGGCAGTGCCGGGGAGCGGTGCATGGCAATCAGCGTCGCGGTGCCCGTCGGCGAGGAGACGGCAAATCGGTTGCGCAACAGGCTTGTTGAGCGCATCAACCAGCTGCGGGTCGGGCACAGCCTGGACCCGAAGGCCGACTACGGCCCGCTCGTCACCGATGCCGCGCTCAAGCGGGTCCGCGACTACATCGGCCAGGGCGTCGAGGCGGGTGCCGACCTGGTGGTCGACGGCCGCGAGCGCACCACCGATGAGCTGA
>NZ_DASXHW010000379.1:0-19100 GCF_036488105.1 Mycobacterium sp.
GGTGAATCGTCATCGGGTTGCTCGGCGGCGAATCGGGCCCACGGTAATCCGGAATACCGGAATCGGTCGAAATCCCCGCCCCGGTCAACACGGCCACACGGCGGTCGGTCAGCACGGAGACCAGCTCCGGAGCTTCCGCGCGCGCCTGGGTCACGCCTTCGAGGGTACGGACCTAACCGAGGCAGTCCGCCGCCGTCGTCAGCTCAGCACCCATGTTGCGCTGCATCATCGTCAGCGCGGCCGCACCGAGCTCGGCGTCGATGTGCGCGACGGCGTCCCTGGGCACCACGACCGGAATATGGCGAATGTAAGCGTCCAGGGCGGTGTAGAGGACGCACTGTTCGGTTACTTGACCAGTAAGTATCACCCGCTTGGTGTCCAGCCTGCGGAGCAGGTATGCCACCGGTGTCGCGTAGAAGGCGCTGTGGCGCACTTTGGTGAGCAGGTGACTGCCCTTGGCCGGAAGAATCGGCTCGACGAGATCGGGTCGCGCCCCGTCACACGCCGCGCGAACGATGTCTGAGAACTCGGCGGTGAAGTCGCCGTAGTTGTCGTTCACATAAATGACGTCGACGTGGTCGGTGTCGCTCGCGCGCTGAACCAGATCGGCCAGGGGCTCGACGATCTTTTCGGTATTGGGTATGAGTAGTTCGGCGTCAGGATGCTGGTAGCTGTTCAGCATGTCGACGACCAAAACTGCGGTATCGCTCATCCGGCACGGATACCCAGTGCCGCTACGGCAATGCAAAGATTTAGCTGTCGATTGCCGCTCACGCTGATTCAAAGCATTTACTTGAATTCCATATGTTGGCCGTGAGCGATTCATCTCGAGGTCTACTGTAGGCAATGTGGTATTTGCTGCTTATTCATGTTCGCCTGCGGGGCTGCGGCGCATCGCAGGGGTTGCGGTGCTCGTCGAGTCCTCGCCGACGTGGACCTAGGGCTTCGACCGACGTTGGAGCCCCAACCGCCGCGCAGGCTGAGCTGTTTTCGCCCGCCAGCCGTCCATCTATGGCTAGGGCGACCGGAGAGGGGAGAAGTCAGTGCTCGATTTCGGTGCACTGCCGCCCGAGGTCAACTCGGGCCGAATGTATGCGGGTCCGGGATCTGGCCCGATCATGGCCGCGGCGTCGGCCTGGCAGGCGATGGCCGGCCAACTGGAATCCGTCGCTCGCGGCTACTCCGCGGTGATCTCGGATTTGCGGGACGAATCGTGGTCCGGCAACGCGTCGACCGCCATGGCCGACGCCGCTGCGCCGTACGTCGAGTGGATCACGGCCGCAGCCACCAAAGCCGAGCACACGGCCGGTCAGGCGCGCGCGGCGGCGGCGGCCCAAGAGGCGGCATACGCCGCCACGGTGCCGCCGGCGCTGGTCGCGGCCAACCGAGCCGAGTATGCGGCGCTGGTCATGGCCAACATCTTCGGTCAATACACCGCGCAGATAGCGGTCGCCGAGGCTGAGTACGCCGACATGTGGGCGCAAGATGCGCAGGCCATGTACAGCTATGCCTCGTCGTCGTCGACGGCCACTGCCCTGCCGCGGTTCACCGAACCGCCCGAAACCACAATGGCCACTGGTCAATCCGCTCAGGCGGCCGCGGTGTCGCAAGCCGCCGGCAGCGCCGGTTCGACGACAGCCCAGTCGACGCTGTCGCAGCTGATGGCGAGTGTTCCCAAACAGCTGGAGAGCCTCGCGGCCACCGGGTCGTCGTCGGCCGCTACTGATCCGACGTCGTCGATCCTTTCTGCCTTCGGCAACTTCAACACCCTCGCCGGGCCGGCGAGCCTCGGCGCAGCCTTCAGTCGCACGGTGACCAGCGGCGGAAGCTTTCTCACCGGGGCCTATCGGACCGGTATCCAGGCGCAGGATCTGCCCAAGATCGCCGAGGAGGACGCCGAAGCCGCGGCCGGTCGAGCCGCCGGTGGCGCTAAGGCCGCGACCCAGTCGTGGGTGTCGGAGGCCGCCGAGCGGCCGGTGCTGGCCGGGATGGGTCAGGCGGCATCGATCGGCGGAGTGTCCGCGCCGCAGACCTGGGCATCGGCGACTCCGATAGCCAGTGCGGTCGAAGAGCCGCAATGGCTGTCCGAGGCAGACCTCGGAGCGGTCCCGGCGTCGGCGGATACGTCGATGGGCGGCATGTCGGGCGCGCCGATGTTTGGGATGACGCAGCAGCCGGGTGTGTGGTCGCGGCCGACGGTCAGCAACATCCTTCGCGTGCCGGCGGACCGCTTCAAGATGCCCCGCCCGTTTACTGGCGGCTAGTTGACGCCCATGCGCATTTCGGGACATTGAAACGTCGTAATGGCTTGTCAACCAACAGTTTGTCGACGCTAAGATTGGCCGCTGATGTTTGATTTCGGGGCGCTGCCGCCCGAGATCAACTCGGCCAGGATGTATAGCGGCCCGGGGGCGGGGCCGATGATGGCCGCGGCCGCGGCCTGGGACGGACTAACGGCACAGCTCGAGATGTTCGCCGCCCGCTATTCCGCGCTCGTGTCCGAGCTTCAAGGCGAGAGTTGGTCGGGCGCGTCGTCGGCCGCCATGGCGGCCGCCAGTGCACCGTATGTGGCCTGGGTGACGACGACGGCCCAGCAGTCGGAGCAGACCGCGAACCAGGCGCGGGCGGCGGCGGCTGCCTACGAAGCGGCGTTCGTCGCAACCGTGCCACCGACTGTGGTGGAGGCCAACCGCACGCTGTTGACGACCCTGGTGGCGAGCAATTTTTTCGGCCAGAACACACCGGCCATTGCTGCTACCGAAGCCGCCTATGCCGAGATGTGGGCGCAAGATGCGGCGGCGATGTACAACTACGCAGGATCCGCCGCGTCAGCGGTGAGCCTCGCGCAGTTCAGTCAGCCGCCGCCGACCACGAGTTCGACGGGCCAGTCCGCTCAAGACGCCGCGGTGTCCCAGGCCGTCGGCTCGTCTGCCGATCAATCTCAGACCGCCTTGTCGCAGCTGCTGGCCGCGCTGCCTCAGCAACTGCAGGGGCTGGCATCAGGCGGCGTCACGAACGCTTCATCAGCGGAGGTGTCGGCGTCCTCGATCATCACAGCGTTCAGCGACATCAATACCCTTACAGGGCCGCTGATTCCGGCCTATCAGTTTCCCTACGCGGCCTTCCAGATGGGCATCTTCATCCAGGGTCTTATGCAGTCCGGATCGCAGGCGAAGTTTCTACCCGAGATGATGGCGCCGGTGGGGAGCGCCGCCTCAACCTCCCAAACGATTGCACCGCAGGGTATTCCGCAGCCAGTACTTGCCACCGCGGGCCGTGCGGTGCCGATCGGCGGATTGTCCACCCCGTCGAACTGGGCGGGCGCGACGGCACAAACAAGCCCGGTCGCTGAGCCGACGACGGTTGCGACAGGTTTCCGGCCGCTCCCCGCGTGGGCGGGTGACTCAGTGCGTGCGAGCCGCTCGGGCGTGCCGACCATGGCACAGATCAACAGCACCGGCGGACGGCGCGGTGGCACCACCGTCTTCCGGATGAGAGACCGTCGCTACCGTATGCCGCGGCCGGCGCCCGGCGGGTAGCAGAGGAATTCGACCCGATGGTCGCCTGCTGACACCGACGGGGCGACAATGTGAGGGTAATGGACTTCTACAACGCCTACAGCCACGGCTTTGCCCGCGTCGCCGCGTGCACACATCACGCGGCGATCGGCGACCCCGCGGCCAATGCCGACTCGGTTCTGCGGTTGGCCCGGCAATGCCATCACGACGGTGTCGCACTGGCCGTTTTCCCGGAGCTGACGTTGTCGGGCTACTCCATCGAGGACATCCTGCTGCAGGACGTATTGCTGGACTCCGTCGAGAACGCTGTGGTCCATATCGCCGCCGCCTCCACCGATCTGCAGCCGGTGCTGGTGGTCGGCGCGCCGCTGCGCTACCGGCATCGCATCTACAACACCGCCCTGGTCATCCACCGAGGTGTTGTTCTCGGTGTGGCGCCCAAGTCGTATCTGCCGACGTACCGAGAGTTCTACGAGCGCCGTCAGATCGCGCCTGGCGACGACGAGTGCGGAACCATAAGCATCGCCGGCATGGAGGCGCCGTTCGGCCCGGATCTGCTGTTCTCGGCATCCGACCTTCCGGGATTCGTAGTGCACGTCGAAATCTGCGAGGACATGTTCATCCCGATTCCGCCCAGCGCTGAAGCTGCGCTGGCGGGTGCGACCGTGCTGACCAACCTCTCTGGCAGCCCGATCACTATCGGCCGCGCCGACGACAGGTCGCTAATGGCTCGCTCGGCATCACTGCGCTGCCTGGCGGCCTACGTGTATGCCGCAGCGGGCGAAGGCGAGTCGACCACCGATTTGGCGTGGGACGGCCAGACGATGATCTGGGAAAACGGCGTTCTGCTCGCCGAAACCGAACGCTTCCCGAAGAGCGAGCAACGCAGCATCGCCGATGTCGATCTCGAGTTGATTCGCGCCGAGCGGTTGCGAATGGGCACGTTCGACGACAACCGGCGTCACCATCGCGGTGTGGCAGAGACGTTCCGGCGCATAGAGTTTCGATTGGACCCGCCAAGCGGTGACATCGGTCTGCGTCGGGAAATCGAGCGTTTCCCGTTCGTGCCGGCCGATCCGGATCGACTCGAACAGGATTGTTACGAGGGCTACAACATCCAGGTCGCCGGCCTCGAACAACGGTTACGCGCACTGGACTTTCCGAAAGTCGTCATCGGGATCTCCGGCGGGCTCGACTCGACGCACGCGCTAATCGTCGCGGCGCGTGCGATGGACCGAGAAGACCGTCCGCGCCGCGACATCCTGGCATTCACCCTGCCGGGCTTCGCGACCGGCGAGCACACCAAACGCAACGCCGTTGAACTCTGCCGCGCCCTCGGGGTTACTTTCGCCGAAATCGACATCACCGAGACCGCGAAGCTGATGCTCAAGGAAATGGATCACCCCTTCTCGCGCGGCGAGAAGGTCTACGACGTCACGTTCGAGAACGTGCAAGCGGGCCTGCGCACCGACTATTTGTTCCGGTTGGCCAATCAGCGTGGCGGAATAGTTCTCGGCACCGGTGATCTTTCGGAGCTGGGACTGGGCTGGTCGACTTACGGTGTCGGCGATCAGATGTCGCACTACAACGTCAACGCCGGTGTGCCCAAGACACTGATTCAGCACTTGATCCGCTGGGTCATCTCCTCTAACCAGTTCTCGTCGGATGTGGGCGCGGTGTTGCAGTCGGTGCTGGACACTGAGATCACCCCCGAACTCGTGCCCACCGGTGAAGAAGAGGAGCTGCAGAGCAGCGAAGCGAAGGTCGGTCCCTTTGCGCTGCAAGACTTCTCGCTATACCACGTACTTCGCTACGGATTCCGGCCGGCGAAAGTCGCGTTTCTCGCGTGGCACGCGTGGAGCGATGCCGACAATGGCAACTGGCCACCGGGATTCCCGGAGAACAAGCGGCCGTCCTACTCGCTCAAAGAGATTCGGCACTGGCTGCAGATCTTCGTGCAGCGGTTCTACTCGTTCAGCCAGTTCAAGCGCTCGGCGATGCCTAACGGCCCCAAGGTGTCTCACGGTGGCGCGTTGTCACCGCGCGGGGACTGGCGTGCCCCGTCGGACATGTCGGCACGGGCGTGGCTCGATGCGATCGAACGCGAGATCCCGGAAGACTAGCAGCTACTCGGCTACCAGTTGGTCAGAATGAGATGGTTGATGACCAGGGCGCCGAGCACATTGGCGGCCAGCCACCAACGATGGGTTGACCGAGGTAGTAACGCCGGAGCCGCAGTCAACCACACCATGAACGGTAGCCAGATACGCTCGGTCTCGGCTTTGCTCAGCATGCTCAGATCGGCGCAGAGAATTGCGGCGACGGCGGCCAGCACCAGTAGTTCTAGCCCGGAGAGCCGGCGGATCGCCCCGACATCAAAGACGCGGCCCAATCCAGCGACGCTGCCCAGACCGATTGCGCACGCGACGGAAGCCAGGTTCGCCCAGCTCCAATATTGAAAAGGTCGATTCACCGCGATGCCCTGCCAGTAGCGTTGCCGGACAAGGATGTAGCCATCGAACCACCAGAACCCTGCCAGGGCGAAGGAAAGCACCACCGCCGCCGCGGCAGGCACCGCAGCGGCCAATGCGGTCAGCGCCGCCCGGCGGTTGTGTGCCGCAATCAGCACCGCCAGGGCGGGCAGTCCCATCAACACCAGTCCGTAGTTCAAGAAGACGCCCCAACCCAGCAGCAGTCCAGCGCAGGCCGCGACGGCGATCGGCCAACGTACGCTGCGGTTCGCGGCGAGTGCCAGCAAGGCGATGCCCCACGCGGCGACGCCGGTGAAGTAAGCGTCCGCGGAGACGGCAATCCAGATCGCGGTCGGCGCCACCGCAACGAAGGGTGCGGCCCTGCGGGCGGTCGGCTCATCGGACACGGCACGCACAGCGACGACCACAGCGGCCGCCGCGCTCGACCCGACCAGCAGGCAGAACGCTCCCGCCCACGCACCGCCGCTCAGACCGATGCGGTCGAGCCAGACGAAAGTCAGCAGCGCACCGGGCGGGTGCCCGGAAACGTGGGTGATCCACGAATGCGGTTGAAAGTCCAGGATCCGGCTCGAGAATGTGCGCAGCATCAACGGGATATTGGTGATGGTCGGCACCTGCCGCAGGTACTCATGTCGCGCGACCAGGCGCCCCGCGAACCCGAGCTGCCAGCCATCGATCATCGCCAGCGCGAACGCCCACATGCATGCCGTTGACCAGGTGACGAGCGTGAGGACCCGCCATGAAAGTCGTTGCGCCACGCTGGGCCCCCACAGCACCGCTACGACGCCGATGACGACCGCCGCGGTACTGCCCCAGCCGACATGGGCGTTCCACCAGCCGAAAATCGGTGCGGTTTCGGCATAGTCGTGAAGCTGCTTGGGCGAGCTGTGGATCAAGGGCCTGACGCCGCCCAGGCTCATATGCGGTACCGCGAAAGCCGCTAGTACAAGCGCCGCACCCAGCGACGCCGAGACGGCTTCGCGGCGTCCGATCTTCACGACGACCCGGCCATGATCAGACACAGTAGGTCAACCGACTCGCCGGCTACCGCGTCTGCGGGCCGCTGTCATCGTCGGCAACGACGTGGATGTCGGTCGTTTGTCCGCGGCGGCTCGTGGTGGCGAGCCGGACGGCGTAGGCAACTGCGCTGACGCCGTAGAGGGCGGCGACCAGCGCGAGCCATCGCCCGAGGAACGGTTGCTGGTTCTGCCCGGTAGACGCGATATAGCTGAAGCGTCCCTGTTGGATGATGCCGGGGAAGAACAGCAGCAGCGACAGCCCCGTGGCCAGCGTCGGGAGACGCAGATAATTCAGCGGCGATACCCGCGGCGGCGGTCCGGCCCACCGGTTCCCCATGGCTGCAAGGGCACCGGCGAAAGAGCGGTCGGCGAGAGCGTACAGCGGAAAAAGGACCAGATCATGAGCGACGATTGCGGCCAGAAACCAGACCGTAATCGACTGCCACCACACCGTGTGATTCCACAAGGCATGTGGGCCGAGCAAGAGCACCACGTAGCCCGCCAATGCCCACGCTGCAATCGCGCCCAGTAGATGCAGTGGATTGCTGCCGTACCAGGCGGCAAACTTGCGAGCCACGACCCGCACGTCAGGCCCCCCCGAATTCGATGGACCGAACCCATTTGGTGTTGTGCACGCCCGGCAGGCCGGGCACGATGATGCGCGCCGGATAGCCGTGGTCGGGGGACAGGTCCACGCCGTTGACCCGCAGGGCCAGCAGCGAGTCGGGATGGCGTACCTGATTAGCTTGCAGAACAGCGTGATTGAACGCACCTGCGCGCTCCAGTGAGCGCACGCTGGCTCGGGCGGGATGGGAAAGTCCGGCCAGAGCGGCCAGGTCGCCGAGCCGAACTCCGCTCCAAGACTGAGTGGTCGACCAGCCTTCCACGCAGGCGATGGGCAGTTCGGCGGTGTGTTGCGGCATGGCTTCGAGCGCGGCCCGGCTCAGCAGGATCGGCCCCGACGGACCTCGCACGTTGAGTCGCCAGTCGGCGCCGGTCTCGGCGGGCGTGATCGCGGCTGCGGCCGCGGTCCTGTTGACCTGAAAGTCGTTCGGGCCGTCGCCGCGGCTACGTCCGCGCGGCAACAACAGGGCACCGCGGCGGGTGACACCGCCCACGGTTTGCCCGACGGTGAGTACCGCGACGAACAAGCCGCCGCCTCCGACCAGGCCCAGCGCGCCCCGACGGCTCACCGTCGGCGGCGCGGGATCGGTGGCGACCAGCCCAGCGGCATCCGGCGGCTCGGGTCGGGTGTCTGCGCGCGAAGTGCGCAACACCGCGCGAAACGACCGGGAGCGCAGCGCGGTGACCATCGTCGGAAATTTGATCAATACGTGCATCGCGAAGCCCGCGATGAAGATCCACGCCCCGAAGTAGTGCGCGGTGTAGAAGCTGAACCCGAAGATGTAGTCGTACTGGATGTTCAAGACGCCGGTGGCCAGCTCGAAGATGACGCCGCCCACCAGCATCAACAGCGACAGCCGCTCGAGCAACTGTGCGATCGACCGTAGTGGGGGCCAGGAGAACAGACGCGGCATGACTGACCAGAGTTTGGCCAGCACTACCGGAATGATAATCAGACCCAAACCGACGTGCACGCCTTGGGTGAGGCGGTAGATCCACGAGGGCCTACTCGGCCAGTCGAAGTCGGGCAGTTTGAGCCATCCGACGTCCTTCGGGATCGCCTGACCGAATTGCGGGCCGTATGCGATGTAGGACAACAGCCCGGTCAGGATGATCACCGGCAGTCCGACGAGCAGCACCGAGCCAAATACCGACGTCAGCCACGGCCCTCGCAACGGACTTCGCCATCGCTGCAAGAGATCGATCCCGGGCGGACGATGACGCTCGAGCGCGCGCCACACCGGCACAGGAAACCGGTCAGCCGGCTCGGAGAATTGTTGCGACGACGTCGGTGCCGGGTCCGCCGCAGGGGGAGACGGCTGGCTCATCGATTCACGCTACCGCGAGCCGCTGTCAGCACCGCGATCACCCGGTTATGGATGTTGACAACTTGAATGACGCACAACCCGGCGGCACGCGCGATGTCGCCGAGCGCTGCCGCCCCGATGCGTGACCACGGAAACCACTGCCCCAGATAGTGTCCGGTCTCCCAGCGCAACCACTCGTAGCAAGAAACGGTTACCGGGGAGTCGATCTCGACAACGACGATGCCGTCGTGGGCAAGAAGGTCGGCGGCCCGCCGCAACGTCTGGGCGGGGTCGCCGCCGATACCGATATTGCCGTCGGTGAGCAGCACTTGTTCCCAACGGCCCTCAGCAGGCAACGGAGCGAACAGGTCGCGATGGATCGCGGTCCCACCGCGTCGACGTGTCATGTCCACCGCAGCCGCCGAATTGTCGACACCCAGCGCCGGCAAGCCGCGCTGTTGCAGGGAGGCGGCGAATCGCCCGGGGCCACACCCCAGGTCCAAGGTCGGGCGTGACGAGCAAAGGCGAAGCATGTGCTCGTCGGCGAGCCGATCGTGTGGGGAGGTTTCCACTCCTCCCATCCATCGGGAGATCGGCAACTCACGACGGTGCCCGAGATGATTACGCGACCAGCAGGAGCTTCCGGACGCGGCCGACCGGTAAATCACGTCCGCTGACCGGACTTCGGCCGCCTGGCGGGCGTCAGTCGTCATCGCAACCCTCGATCCAGCAGTGGGCGCTGCGAGCGGGTTCGCTCGCGGCCAGTTTCGGTCGACAGAGCAGGGCCAGCCCGAAGCAGCCGACGTCCATCTCCCACCCACCCATTTCAGTCTCGTTGCTTTTAATTGCCATTCGGTGCTGATCGTGACGAGGATTGCCTCTGAAGCATCTGCGCAGGTGGCAGCGCTCGATGAGGTAAGGGCTCGCAGTCGGGCACAGTGGAGTGATGGGCTCGCGTGCTGCGCTGGTGTGCTTCCTGGCGATCGGTCTGCTGGTCATCGGCTGCAGCAGCGATGCGCGCTCCCCGGCACCTGTAACGGCCTCGACCCGCGCGGTCACACCCGCGGCCGAGCCCGCGACCGCCGGAGCGCCGGCCGTGCCCCCCACCGGCAAGATGGTGCCCCTCGGCAATGCACCCGAAGGCATCGTTGTCGGAATGTCTGGGGTTGGAGCAGTTGCCGTGCGAAATCCCAACGGCATCAAGCTGATCGATGCCGACACCGGTGTGGTGCGTCAGACGGTTCCCACGGTCGGAGCGGCCCGGCACCTGAGCCTTGCCGGACCGAACGGCCCTGTACTGGTGCCGCTGGAGAGTTCCGACGAGTTATGCGAGTTGAGCCTCGCCGACGGCCGCGTGACCTTGACCGCCGCAGGGGTGGGTCGTCAACCGCACGACGCAGTCCGGACGGCCGGAGGCACGATCGTCGTCACCAACGAGCTCGGCGGCGGGGTGGTCTTCGTGCGGGATGCCGCGGTGGTGGGGTCGCTGTCCGCCGGGCCAGTCCAGCCGGGCGGCGTCGCAGCGTTGGGTGACTACGCCGCGGTAGCCGACGTGCAGGGAAACGGGGTGTGGGTCTACGACGGAACAACGGGCCGACTGCTGGCGCACGGCCCGCTCGGGTCAAAACTGACCCATGCGGTTGCGTTGTCCGGCGATCTCGCCGCTTTCGCCGACACCGACGGCGGCGCCGTCTTCATCGAGCGCATCGATCCGCAACTCGCACAGATCGCGAAGGTCGATGCTCCGGGCAAACCGTACGGGCTGGCCTACGACGCCGCGCGTCGGCGGCTTTACGTCACCCTCACCAGCTCCAACCTGATGCGGCTGATCGACGTCTCTGACGCGACGCAACCGCGGATACTCGGGGATGTGCCGACGGTGCAGCAACCCAATTCGGTGGCCGTTGATCCGCGTTCGGGCGACGTGTTGGTGACGGGCAGCGCCCCCGGTGGCCGCAGCAGCTTGCAGATCGTCACCCCGGCCCTGCTACCAGGAGGCTGACCGTGAGAGTTCTGCTGACTGGCGCCGCCGGTTTCATCGGGTCACGGGTGGGTGCGGCGCTGCGCGCCGCCGGACACGACGTCGTCGGTGTCGATCTACTGTTGCCCGCCGCGCATGGACCCCATCCGCGACTGCCGCCGGAATGCCACCAAGTCGATATCCGAGACGGCCCAGCGCTGGCACCGCTGCTAGCCGGCATCGACCTCGTCTGCCATCAGGCTGCAATGGTGGGGGCAGGGGTGAACGCCGCCGACGCCCCGGCCTACGGCGGGCACAACGACCTCGCCACCACTGTGCTGCTCGCAGAGATGTTCGCCGCCGGAGTCCGCCGGCTGGTGCTGGCATCGTCGATGGTGGTCTACGGGCAAGGCGGCTACGGCTGTCCAGACCACGGACCGGTCGACCCGGAACCGCGGCGGCGCGCCGATCTCGACGCGGGGGTTTTCGAACACCGCTGCCCGGTCGGGGGCGAGGAGCTGCGCTGGCGGCTCGTCGACGAGAATGCGCCGTTGCGTCCGCGCAGCCTCTACGCCGCCAGCAAGACCGCGCAAGAGCACTACGCGCTCGCCTGGTCGGAGTCGACAGGCGGCTCGGTGGTGGCGCTGCGCTACCACAACGTTTACGGTCCCGGAATGCCGCGCGACACGCCCTATTCCGGCGTCGCGGCGATCTTCCGTTCGTCGCTCGAGAAGGGGGAGACACCAAAGGTATTCGAGGACGGCGGCCAGATGCGTGACTTCGTCCACGTCGATGACGTGGCCGCTGCGAATCTGGCGGCGACAACCGAGCGGGACGGTTTCACCGCGCTCAACGTCTGCTCGGGGCGGCCAATATCGATCCTCGAGGTGGCCGCCGTGTTGTGCGAGGTCCGCGACGGTGGGCTGTCCCCGGACATCACTGGGCAGTACCGCAGCGGCGACGTGCGTCACATCGTTGCCGACCCAGCCCGGGCCGCCGAGGTGCTGGGTTTCCACGCGGCCATCGATCCACGCGAGGGCCTGCGTCAGTTCGCGTTCGCGCCGCTGCGATAACGGTATGCCTTAGTGTCGAAGCATATGTGCGACTCCGCCGATCTGGTCACCGTGGTGCTGCCGTGCCTGAACGAGGAGGAGTCGCTGCCTGGGGTGCTGGCGGCCATACCTGTCGGCTATCGCGCCTTGGTAGTCGATAACAACAGCACCGACACAACCGCAGCGGTGGCCGAGCGTCACGGAGCCACCGTGGTCACCGAGCGGCGGCCCGGCTACGGCGCGGCGGTGCACGCCGGCGTGGTCGCCGCGACGACTCCTATCGTCGCGGTCGTGGACGCAGACGGATCGATGGAACCCGCTGAGTTGCCGCGGTTGGTGGCGGCCCTTGATCAGGGTGCCGATTTGGCGACCGGCCGGCGGCGTCCGGTGCGCGGGCTGCACTGGCCATGGGTCGCTCGACTGGGAACCGTGGTAATGAGTTGGCGACTGCGCACTCGGCACGGCCTGCCGGTGCACGACATCGCGCCGATGCGGGTAGCCCGGCGCGAGGCCTTGCTGAATCTTGGCGTGATGGACCGACGTTCGGGCTATCCGCTGGAACTGCTCGTTCGCGCCGCGGCCGCCGGCTGGCGCGTGGTCGAGTTTGACATCAGTTATGGGCCCCGGACGGGTGGTAAGTCAAAGGTCAGCGGTTCGCTTCGGGGCAGCATCACCGCAATTCTGGATTTCTGGAAGGTGATCTCCTGAACGCCCTTCCGGTGACCCTGCTGGTAGTCGCCAAAGCGCCGGTGCCCGGCCGGGCCAAGACGAGACTTGCCGCGATCGTCGGTGACCAGGTGGCGGCCGACATTGCCGCTGCCGCGCTGCTGGACACGTTGGACGCGGCGACCAGTACGCCGGTGGCAGCGCGGGTGGTCGCGCTCACCGGCGATGTGGATGCCGCGTCCTGCGCCCCCGAAATCCGTAATCGGCTTGAGTCTTTCACGGTGATCGAGCAGCGCGGCTTCGACTTCGCCGATCGGCTGGCCAACGCACACGCCGACGCGGGCGCCGCGGGTGGAGGCCATCCTGTGCTGCAGATCGGAATGGACACCCCACAGGTGACCGCCGAGCAGCTGGCCGGCTGCGCGCGCCGGCTGCTGCGCGTGCACGCCCTGCTGGGACCGGCGTGCGACGGCGGATGGTGGATCCTCGGACTACACGAACCAGGGGCGGCCGAATGCTTGCGCGGTGTCCCGATGTCTCAACCCGATACCGGCGAACTCACGGTGAAGGCGTTGCGCCACACAGGTATCAGTGTCTCTTTGGTGGAGACTCTGGCCGACGTCGATGTCGTCGACGATGTCGTCGCGGTGCGTGACGCCTGCGGTCACGACAGCCGCTTCGCTCAGCTGACGCGTGCGGCCGGACTCTAGATGGAGGTCAAATTCGTTCGTACGTTCCGGCCAGCATGCCGCGCGCGAGCACGTGCCCGCTCATCTGTTTCAACAGGGCCTTGGCTTTGGTTACGCTCTCTTCCACGGGTTCATCGAGGGCGAATACCAGAAACCGGTAGCGATGCGGGCCGTGACCGGGAATCGGGCGCGGGCCGGCGTAGCCCCGGTGCCCCAGACCGCCTGGAATAAAACGTATTCCGGCAGCCTCTGGCTGCAGCGCCCCGGTGTCGACGCTGTGCACACCGGGCTCGATCACGGCGACGGTGTGTAGCAAGGGGCGGGGCAGCGGGACGTCGATGTCGTCGATGATCAACACCACCTGCCGGGTTTGTGACGGCAGGCCGGCCCAACTCAGCTGCGGTGAGGTGTTGTCGCCGACGCCCTTGCCGGCGCTCGTTGTCGGCATCGCGCCGCCATCGCCGAACGCGGTGCTTGTTACCGTGATGTCGTCGGGCGCGGCGAAATCCGAACCGGCGAACGGACTTCGGTGTTCCCCTGCGCGGACATTGCGCAGCAACTTGCCGATCATGCGCCGCTGCCCGCGCCGCGAATCACGACTGTGCTGGATCTGAGCACGTCGCGGAGTTCGGCGGGCAGGTAACCCTGGGCCGCCAGCCTCGGCAGCACGCCGCCACTGGAGATGATGTCGAGGATCAGGTCGGGCAGCTTGGGCACTGAACCCGACGCTCCCGTGGTGTCGTTGCGCCATGCGCCTGAACCCAAATCGAGCGTCCCGGTGTCGCCTTCGCTGAAGATCGTGGTTGCCTCCGGCAGCGTCATCGCGGGCAGACCGGCGTTGACGGCGTTACGGAAGAACAGCGAATTGAACTCTTCGGCGATCAGTCCTGCGACGCCGAGTTCGGTGAACAGCGCGGCGACGGGGCGCGACGAGCCCAGCCCGAAGTTCTTGCCGGCCACCACGATGTCTCCCGGCGACACCTCGTCGGTCCAGCCGGGCCGCACTTCGTAGAAGACATGTCTGGCTGCCTCGGGCGGATCCATCTTCATGGCGAAGCTTGGGTACATGGTGTCGGTGTTGAGGTCGTCGCCGAATACCCACACCTTTCCGGTGATGGCCAGTGTCATGCGGTCACGCTCCTTGCGTCGGTGATGTAGCCGGTGAGCGCCGATGCGGCAACGGTCGCCGGTGAGGCCATATAGATCTCGGCGTCCGGGCTGCCCATCCGCCCGGTGAAGTTGCGGGTACTCGACGTCAAACACACTTCGCCCGGTCCCACCACTCCCATGTGGTAGCCGAAGCAGGCGCCGCAGGTGGAGTTCGTGATCACCGCGCCCGCATCGGCGATGTCCTGCAGGTAGCCCAGCCGCATCGCTTCGCGATACACCGCCTGCGACGCCGGCGTGACGAGCAGCCGTACGCCGGTCGCAACGGTGTTGCCGCGCAATATGTTCGCGGCGATTTCGAGGTCTTCCAATTGGCCGTTGGCGCACGACCCGATGAACGCCTGGTCGATTTTCTGCCGTTCAACCTGCGAAACCGGCAGGCCGTTGCGGCTCACGGTGCCCGGGCGGGCCACGTAGGGTTCGAGTGCGGCCAGATCCACCCGTCGCACTTCCCGGTAGACCGCATCGGAATCCGCTGCGGCGGACTCGTATCCGGTGATGCCGCGGTCGCCAAGACACGACATGAGGACCTCATCGGGTTCGAACGTGCTGAAGTCGGCCGATAACTCGGCGCCCTGGGTGGCGACCGTGCGTCGATCGTGCATGGGGATGCTGGCTAGCCCCGGTCCGCCGAATTCCAGATTGAAGTTGGCCGCGTCGCCGTACTCGTTGGCGATGTGCAGGAAGATGTCCTTGCCGCTGACCGTCTCCGGCTTGACGCCCTCGAGCTGATAGCGGATGGTTGGCGCCACCTGGAACCAGGTGCTGCCGGTGCACATGATCGAAAACACCTCGGCCGGGCCGAGTCCGCGGGCGGCGGTGTTGTAAGCGCCGGCCGCGCAGGTGTGAGAGTCGGTGCAGGCCAATACTTCTCCGGGCCGAGCCAGTCCGTTCTCGGCGATGACCTGATGGCAGATGCCGTGGCGGCCGACGTCGTAGAAGCGCTCGATACCGAACTGGGCGGCGAACTTGCGGGCAAGCGGACCGCCGGCCGCGTCTTTGATGGTCGGCGCCGGTACCGCGTGGTCCATGACGATCGCGAGCTTGTCGGGATCATGGATGCGAAGCGGCTGTAGCCACATCGTCGCGAACTGCAGATCGATCAGCACGGTCATGTCGACGTCCACGACGACCGTCTCGCCCGCCGACACCCGGTCCAGGCCGGCCTTGCGGGCGAAGATCTTCTCGATGATGGTCATGCTCATCGGACTTCCTCCAAGCGTGCGTATTTGGCGTCGAGGTCAAGCCATTCCACCATCCCGACCAGGTTGAAGAATTCGGCGGGATTACTCGGCAGATGGTCGGCGAGGTTGCCGCCGTTGAGTTCACACAGGCCTTCGAGCATGCCGAGGACCGCGCGGGCGAGCGGGTTGCTGGGGTGGATGGCGATGGCGTAGCCCAGCTCCTGCAGCCGGGTCGCCGATTCCAGTGGCGTCATGCCACCCAGCACCAGATTGATCAGCAGCGGCGCCTCGACCCCACGGGCAATGCGTTCGATCTCCTCGATGCTCTGTGGGGCTTCGACGAAGATCACGTCCGCACCGGCTTGGGCGTATCGATTCGCCCGGTCGATCGCGGCGTCCAAGCCGAGCGGAGCTCGGGCGTCGGTCCGCGCGACGACGAGCAGGTTGTCGTCGGTGCGGGCGTCGAGCGCGGCGGCCAACGTCTGTTCGAAATCCGCCGCATCGACGACGTGCTTGTCTTCCAGGTGCCCGCAACGCTTCGGGAATACCTGGTCCTCCAATTGGATTGCCGCGACGCCGGCCTGCTCGTAGAGCCGGACGGTGCGCACCACGTTCATCGCGGTGCCGTAGCCGGTGTCGGCGTCGGCGATCAACGGGACGTCACCGAGCACACCGACCAACATCCGCGCGCGCTCGGCCATCTCGGTGGCGGTAACCAGTCCGATGTCGGGCAGGCCGAATCCGGACGCCGCAACGCCGGCGCCGGTCATGTACACCGTCGCCTGGTTCGTGCGACGTGCCAGGTGCGCCGTTATGCCATCGAAAACACCTGGTGCGACGACGAGTTCGCCGCGATCGAGCAAGGTACGTAAGTTCTGCCGGGCCGCCGTGGTGGCCATGTCTTGTCCTTTTAGTCGAGTGCGCCGGCGACCGGCGGGGCCAGTAGATCGATCAGTTCGCTGACGTCGTCGAGGCTCTCGAGACCGACAACCGCGCGTTCGATCGAGGCGGCCCGGTCGCGGCTGGTGACACGATCGGCCAAAGCATGGAACTTGGCGACCAGCTCGTCGTTGGTGACCGGGTCCCACGGCGCACCGTGCGGCGTGACGACGCGAACCTGATGGACGTCGCCGTCGCGGGTGGTGACAGCGAGGTCGGTGCGGAACCGCTCGGTCAGTGGGGCGTCGGCGAGCGACTCATCCAAATGCACATGGGTGACGCCGATCAGCGACCAGATGTCGTCGGCGTCAAGGCGCGCCGGGGTGAACTGCTCGGGCAGGGCGTTGCCGTCGAGTAGCGCGGCCGCCGTCGCGTAACCGATGTTCATCTGAGCGCCGATGGCGGTCAGTGGCCGTTCGGGCGCCCACCAGCCGTGCTTGTACACGGTCTCACCAACCGTGATGTCGATCTTCGAGATATCCGAGGCGACAACAGATTCCCGTAATTGGCGGGCTGCGTCGACAGCTCCGTGTAGGCCACCCATGACTGCGTAAGACTTGACCATGATGATGGAGGTCTCCCACCGTTCACCCAATTGGTCGGTCAGCAAGGCCGCGTCGGGTTCGTGGCCTTCGCCGAAAACACTGAGGAAGCCGCCGTATTCACGCTCGAAGACCCGTTTGATGCCGGTGTAGTTGGCTGCCGCGAGCCCAGCGGCGTAGAAGCCGTTGCGCGCGGCGAAGCCGTGGTGCATGCGCTTGCTCATCGCTTCGTACTGCGCGGCCATCAAACCCGCCGACTGCGTGCCGGCCAGGCCGAGTGCATCCTCCAACTGGGCCGGCGACAACCCGCGCAGTTTGCCCGATGCCATTGCCGCCGAGTGGGTGCCGAACACCGGGCCGGAGTGCCAGCCACGGTCGAGCATCTGCGCGCCGTGCAGCGTATGGCCGACGCGCGGACCGACCTCGAAGCCAATGATCGCCGCGAGCAGAAAGTCGGCACCGGTGGTGGTTCGCGACTGCGCGGTCGCCGTCGACAGGAGCGCGGGAATGACTAGCGAACAACTGTGTACCGGCGCGATCGGGTGAAAGTCGTCGAGCTCGAAGCCTTGGATGAAGGTCCCATTGAGCACGGCCGCGGCCGGTCCACTGGTGAATTTGCCGGTGCCGATGACCGCGTTGTCGCCGCTGTGCTCGAGGGCGAGGACGGCGCTGGTGGCCACCCGCGACCAGGGCAATTGCGCTCCGATCAGACCGCAGCCCAGGCCATCGAGGAGCAGGTGTTTGGCGCGTTCGACGACGGTGTGGGGGATGTCGTCAAGTGTCAGGCCGGCGACCCACGAGGCCAGTTGGCCGGTCGGCCCGTCCGGGCCGGTGGCTGGGTGCTGGTGAACAGCAGTCGCGGTCATCGTCGGTCCTGTGGTCGAAGGGTTGCCGGATTGCTCAGTTGTTATATACTTATAACAACTTCTGACTTGGACGGCAAGGGCGATGTGACAGCATTGATGCTCATGCACGAGACCAGCGGCGGGGTGACGGCCGGTGCCGGGGTGCCGTTGCATCGCCAGCTCTTCCTGGTGCTGCACGACGAGATTGCCCGCGGCGCTATCGCTCCCGGTGACGCGCTGCCGACCGAGCAGTCTCTGTGCGATCAGTTCGGGGTGTCCCGGATCACCGTGCGTCGAGCGCTGGCCGATCTGGCCGAGCAGGGCTACATCGAACGTCGGCAAGGAGTCGGATCTTTCGTCCGGCAACGCGACCGGTCAGACGAGGCGCCGCTGTCCGGCTCCTACATGGACAATCTCCGGCAGACGCAGTTCCAGACGTCGGTCGACGTGGTCGAACACGACAGTCGACGGCCGCCGAGAGCGATCGGCGACGCGCTCGGCGGCGCCGCGGAGATGTTGCATCTTCTGCGAGTGCGACGCGAACGCAGAACTCGCGAACCGTTGATGATCACCGAAGCCTGGCTGCCGGCCGATCTCTCACCCGTATTGACCGCACCGGCGCTTCGACGTACACCGCTCTACGAGTTGCTCTCCGGCGCCGGTGTTGTCGTCGATCGGATGCAGCACGAGATCACCGCCGAGATCGCAGGGCCGCGCAACGCGGGTCTGCTCAACGTCGCGATCGGGTCGGCACTGGTTCGAGTCAACCGGCTGGCATTCGTGGCCGGCGCGCCGCACCACTATGTGTGGATCCTGCTGTCGCCCAACCGCAGTCGTGTGTTGATGACCCAGACGGCGGCCGAGTTGGACGCCGGCGACGGATTCGCAATCGCCCACGACGTGCGGCGCGGCTCGAGCTAGGGCAGCGTCGCTTCGTCGATCGCGTCGGCATATGGCGCACAGCCGCCGGCACCGGGCACCAACGTCGCCAGGGCGCCTGCCGCGCAGGCCCGGCGCAGCGCACGGTCGCGGTCGACGGTCCAGCCGGCGGCCAGGACACCGGCGAACACGTCGCCGGCGCCAGAGGTGTCGAGCG
>NZ_DASXHW010000390.1:0-70585 GCF_036488105.1 Mycobacterium sp.
CTGGTGGGATGTCTGGCTACGAGAGCGCCGCGGTGGAACCGCACCCGCTACTCGCCCAGCTCTCGGCGCTGCATCAATTCCGCGTCCAGGTCGACGTCGCCGTCGTCGTGGTGGTGCTGGCGGGGGCGAACTTGCTGGCGCACTTCACCACACCGTGGGCGGGTGTCGTGACGGTGCCGGTCGTGGCGGTCGGGCTGGTCGCCTGGTTGCGAACCAACGGCCTGGGTTGGGCCGAACTCGGGCTGGGGCGCGAACACTGGAAATCCGGAGCCGCGTACGCGGTGGGCGCCGTAGTGCTGGTGGTGTCGGTGGTCGCGATCGGTGCGCTGCTGCCGTGGACGCGGCCGATGTTCATGAACCACCGCTACGCGACGATCTCCGGGGCGCTGATGGCCTCGATGCTGATCATTCCGCTGCAAACGGTCATCCCCGAGGAGCTGGCGTTTCGCGGCGTGCTGCACGGTGCATTGAACCGGGCGTGGGGGTTTCGCGGCGTCGCGGTCGCGGGTTCGCTGTTGTTCGGTCTGTGGCACATCGCCACATCGCTGGGTTTGACGACCAGCAACGTCGGCTTTACCCGCCTGTTCGGCGGCGGGGTCGTCGGGATGCTGGCCGGGGTCGTACTGGCGGTGGTCGCGACCGCGGCAGCCGGGTTCGTGTTCAGTTGGTTGCGGCGACGCAGCGGCAGCCTGCTCGCACCGATCGCGCTGCACTGGTCGCTGAACGGGGCGGGGGCTCTGGCTGCCGCACTGGTGTGGCATCTGTCGAACTGACGCGTCGCTACACAAGCAGGACGGCCGCCCCGGAGATACGCCCGGCGCTGAGATCCGACAGCGCCCGATCCGCTTGATCCAGTGGGTATTCCGGCGTGGTGACCGTGATGTGGTGTTCGCCGGCGAAGTCGAGGAATGTCCGCGCATCGGCGCGGGTATTGGACGTCACCGAGCGAATCTGGCGCTCCTGAAACAGGTGGCGCTGATAATTGAGTGCGGGGATATCGCTCAGGTGAATGCCGGCGATCGCCAGCGTGCCACCGCGATCCAGCGCTTCCAGCGCCGGCAGCGCCAGCTCGCCGACCGGGGCGAACAGGATCGCGGCGTCGAGAGGTACCGGTGGCGGATCTGCGGCGCCCTGGGCCGACGCGGCGCCCAACCCCAGGGCCAATTCCTGGGCCGCGACGCCGCGTGTCATCACGTGCACCTCGGCGCCCTGGGCCAGCGCGACTTGCGCGGTGATGTGCGCGCTGCCGCCAAACCCGTACAGTCCCAACCGACCGCCGGGCGGGAGCGCGGCCCGCTGCAGCGACCGATAGCCGATGATGCCGGCGCACAGCAGCGGCGCAAGCTCACTGTCGCTGTAGCCGGTTGGCAGATGATGGGCGAAAGCCGAAGGGACCGTGGCGAATTCAGCGTAGCCGCCGTCGCTATCCCATCCGGTGTAGCGGGAATGCGGGCACAAGTTCTCGTCGCCGCGTCGGCAGTACGCGCATACACCGCAGGTGTGCCGCAGCCAGGCTATCCCGACCCGGTCGCCGACGCTGAACTCCTCACCTGCGTCAGCGCCGACCTCGACGACCTCGCCGACCACCTCATGGCCGGGTGTCACCTTTTCCCGGTGCACAGGAAGATCGCCCTCGGTGACGTGGAGATCGGTCCGGCACACCCCGCACGCACGCACCGCAACCAGGAGTTCGGACGGCCCGGGCCGCGGCACCGGCGCGCTGATGTATTCCAGCGGCTCGGTGTTCATCGGACCGGGCCGATGCACCCGCCACGCGCGCATGGTTGTCGGTAATGCCGTGGAAGTCATCAAGACATCGTCGCCCCCGGCGCACCGATTATCCAATCAGCAGGATTCGCAACGTGTTTGACCCGTTTCTTAGGTGCGCGACTTAACCAGTTTGTAGATGAACAGCAGAAGTACGGCGCCGACAAGCGCGCCCAAGAACGAATGGTTGATCGGCGGGGTGACGGTGAATTGGTGCGGCGGGAAAACCACGCTCCCCAACGTGCCGCCAACATAAGCTCCCACGATGCCGAGCAAGGACGTTGCGATCAAGCCAAGTGGCTGACTGCCGGGAACGATGAGTCGCGCAACCAGGCCGACGATTAGGCCGAGGATGAGCATCCAGATGATGTGCAAAATCACGACGGCTCCTTGACGTATTGAATTGTGATTAGCCCACTGCCGGACTGTCTTCGGTGTGCTGCTCAGCGTAGCGAGTCGTGTGCTCGACCGCGCATGTTCGACTTAACGGCGCCAATACCTGACTGGCCTACGTCGAGACCGCACCCGGTGCCGCTGCCGGGCCGTTCCCACCGGCGGGCTGTCCGGGTGTCGGCGGCGCCGCCGGCGCAGGGGGAGGTGGAGCTCCCGGCGCAGGAGCCGGGGCCGGTGCGCCCGGAGCGGGTGCGGGAGCAGGTGCGCCCGGAGCGGGTGCGGGAGCTGGTGCGCCCGGAGCGGGTGCCGGGGCCGGTGCGCCCGGAGCGGGTGCGGGAGCCGGTGCGCCCGGAGCGGGCCCTGGTGCAGCCGGGGGCGCCAGCAGCGGCAGGACGGATTCGGCCAGCGTCTTCGCCCCCGCCTTGTCCACCGGGTCGTTCCCGGTGCCCAGCCACACCACGAACCAACGCTGGTTCGCCACGGCCGGCGGGACGTTCGGCCCCGACGGACCGACCACTGCGGCCCAGATCTGGCCGTTCGGTTTGCTGGCGTCGCTGAACTTCACCTCGTAGTACGACGCACCCCCGGACATTGCCTTGGCGGTCAGGGCGGTGGTCTCCTGATTGACCCGGGTGCCCGGGTAGGGCATGAAGAATTCACCCATGTCCGACGCCAGGCGGGTTGCGGCCTTGGTGTTGTCGGGTTCGGCGCTGGCGTACAGCTTCTGGTCAAGCTTGCCGAGCACCACGCGGGTGTCGTTGGCGACCGGTGGCGGCTGACCTGCGCTGGGCGCCCCGGCGATCTTGCTGAGCAGCGCCGAGCCGTAGTCGAGGTGGGTGGCGTCGGATTCCACCCACCCTGCGGGTAGGACGAAGCTGAACTCGCCAACGGGGTTGTTGATCCGTCCGGCATTCGGGTCGACCGGCGGCGGCGCGGGAGCATTGGGGTCAACCGCGGGCGGCGCCGCGAGCGGATCGGCGGCCGGAGGTGCCGTCGCGGGCCCGGCCGGGCCGGGAGCCGCATCTGGTGCAGCGGGCGGATTGGCCGGAGCAGGTGCCGGCGGGTTGGCCGGCGCGGGTGCCACCGGGGTTGGCGGCGGCGGCGGGGGCACTGGGTCAGCGCTGGCGGTAATCGGCAACGCGAACGTGATTGCTCCGGCACCCCCGAGGACCGCGATTGCACGCGTCATCCTGCGGTTTTTGGGCCGTGTCGAGTTTCGGTCCACCTGGTCCATGAGCCAAAAACCTACCGTGTTACACCCGTGACGCAAGTGTGAATTGCTGAAGTTGGGGTCAATTTATCGTTGGCTGCGAGCACGGGATCCGGGGCGCGGCCGGGCGCGTCATCCCGATCGCCGTTTTGCCGCTCAGGGACTCGCGAAGCCAGCCTGGGCCAGCACCCCTTGGCCCGGCGCACCCTTCACCAGGTCAACGAACTTCTGAGCCAGCGCCGGCTGCGACGCATGTTTGAGAATGGCGATCGGATAGACGTTCACTGCCGCCTCGGATTCGGGAAACTTGACCGCGGTGACTTTGTCACCGGCCTTGTGTGCGTCGGTGAGGTAGACCAGCCCGGCGTCAGCCTCGCCACTGGTGACTTTTCCCAGCACGCCAGATGACACCGACTCCTCGCTGGCCGGGTTGAGATGCACTCCGGTGTTGTCCTCGATGCGTTGCGTGGCGGATCCGCAAGGCGCCGACGCCTGGCATACCGCGACGCGTAGGTCAGGTTTGGCGAGATCGGCGAACGACCGGATCTGCTTCGGGTCGCCCGGGGCGGTGACGATCACCAGTGTGTTGGAAGCGAAGTTGACCGGATCGCTGCTCGTCAGATCGGCCTTGACCACGGTGTCCATCTGGGCGCTGTCCGCTGACGCGAAGATGTCGGCGCTGGCGCCCTGGGTTAACTTGTTCGCGAGTTCCGACGAGGTCGCGAAATCGAAATCGATTGTGGCGCCGGGGTTGTCGGTTTGAAACTTTCCGGCCAGCAGCGTGAACGCGGGTTTGAGCAGGGCGGCCGCGAACACGACGATCGAGGTGGAGTGGCCCGACGATGTGGATGCCGTCGCAGACGACGGTGCCTTCTGTCCGCTCTGTCCGCACCCACTCAGATCTGCCACGAGTGCAAGGGATAGCAAGCCGGCCGTCCATGCACGCGTGGTGCTGAGCCGGACGGCCACGGTGCTCAGCGTTGTCCAAACAGTAACCGCGCCGTGCCGGATTCGGAGTTTCATATCTAGCTACCGTCCAGTAACATAAGGAAACGTTAATGCCATACACGCCCTGAAATCCCAGGGACCGGCGTTGCGGTGTGCCACCATCGAAGCATCGGAGGACCGTTGCTCTAGGCGGAAGCCGCAAATGCTCTTCACGGGCCGGCACCTGGATTCAATGCTGAATAAGAGGAGGTCATGGCGGTGGAGGTTTTGGTTACCGGCGGTGACACGGAATTGGGTCGCGCCGTTGCTGAGGGATTCCACAACGAGGGCCATACGATCACCCTGCTGGGTGCGCGCCGAGATGATCTCGAGGTAGCCGCCAAGGAGATCGAAGCGGACGCGATCGTCTGCGACAACACCAACCCCGCTGCGCTGGCCGAGGTTCGACACCTCTTCCCCTATCACTTGGACACCATCGTCAACATCCCGGCCCCGCGCTGGACCTCCGGTGACCCGCGCGCCTACTCGCTGTCGGACCTCGCCGCCGCTTGGCGCAACTCCCTGGACGACACCATGCTGTCGGCCGTGCTGACCTTGGAAACGGTGGGCGATCACCTCCGCTCCGGTGGGTCGATCATCAGCGTAGTGCCGGACAACGCCCGCCCGGGTAGCGCCGAGGCCGCGGTCAAGGCCGCCCTCGCGAGCTGGGTGGCCGGCCAGGCCACTGTCTTCGGCACTCGCGGTATCACGGTCAACGCCGTCGCCGCCGGGCGTAGCGCGCAGCCAGGCTACGAAGGGCTGTCCAGCGCGCCGCCGCCGGTTGCCGCCGAGATCGCCAGGATGTCGCTGTTCCTCACCACCGGCGCTGCCCGCCACATCACGGGCCAGATGCTGCACGTCAGCCACGGCGCGCTGACGCAGTTCGCCTAGCGCGTAATTCGCGGGAGGGACCTTCGCTGCTGAGCGCGGGTCACTAGGGTGGATTTCGTGACTATCCGTCTTGGCTATCAAATCCCCAACTTTTCCTACGGGACCGGCGTCGAGCAGCTCTTCCCAACCGTAATCGCGCAGGCTCGCGAGGCTGAATCAGCTGGATTTGACTCGGTTTTCGTGATGGACCACTTCTACCAACTACCGATGCTCGGCTCCCCCGACCAGCCGATGCTGGAGGCCTACACCGCCCTTGGCGCGCTGGCGACGGCGACCGAGCGGGTTCAGCTGGGCACTTTGGTGACTGGCAACACCTACCGCAATCCCACGCTGCTGGCCAAGGTCATCACCACCCTCGACGTGGTCAGCGCGGGCCGGGCGATTCTAGGCATCGGCACGGGCTGGTTCGAGCTCGAACACGACGAGCTGGGCTATGAATTCGGCACGTTCACCGATCGGTTCAACCGTCTTGACGAGGCACTTCAGATCATCCTGCCGATGCTGAAAGGTGAGCGACCGACCTTTTCCGGTAAGTGGTACCGCGCCGAAAATGCACTGGCCAACCCGCGCTATCGCGATCACATTCCGCTGATGATCGGCGGCAGCGGCGAGAAGAAGACAATCCCGTTGGCCGTTCGGCACTTCGACCATCTGAACGTGATCGCCGGATTCGATGAACTGCCGGGCAAGGTCAAAATTGTGCGGGAGCGCTGCGAGGAAATCGGCCGCGACCCCGCAACGCTGGAGACCAGCACGTTGTTGACCGTGCTACTCGACGACAACGTGAAGAGTGATCAGATCCCTGCCGAGATGAGCGGACGCATGCTGGCCGGAAGCGCCGACTCCATCGCCGAGCAGGTTCAGGCCAAGGTACTGGACGCCGGAATCAACGGCGTGATCATCAACATGCCGTTCTACACGCCTGGTGTAGTCACCGCCGTCGGCGATGCGCTGCGTCCGCTGGTTGGTATCTGACCGGGTAGCGAGGCGCGTCACGGCTGACGTTCCGGGTGTGGGCGATCACACGCCGCCAACGTCGATAATTGCAGGTCCGGGCGACTAACGTGTAGTTGAACGCAGTCGCTGCTGAGGAGTAACCAGGCCATGAACGCCCACCCCGAAGACTCCGGACTCAATCATCGACACCGGGTTGTAGTCATCGGATCCGGATTCGGTGGTTTGAACGCGGTCAAGAAGCTGAAAAGGGCCGACGTCGACATCAAGTTGATCGCTCGTACCACCCATCACCTGTTCCAGCCGATGCTCTACCAAGTGGCGACCGGCATCGTCGCCGAAGGCGCGATCGGTCCCCCAACGCGGATGATCCTGCGGGGTCAGCACAACGCCCAAGTTTTGCTCGGTGACGTCACGCACATCGACCTCAAGGGCAAGTTCGTCGTCTCGGAGTTGCTCGGCCACAGTTACGAAACGCCTTTCGACAGCTTGATCATCGCTGCCGGGGCCGGCCAGTCTTACTTCGGCAACGACCACTTCGCCGAATTTGCCCCCGGCATGAAGTCCATCGACGACGCGTTGGAGTTGCGTGGCCGCATCATGAGCGCGTTCGAGGCGGCCGAGCGGTCCAGCGATCCGGAGCGGCGGAAGAAGCTCCTGACGTTCACCGTCGTGGGCGCGGGACCGACTGGCGTCGAAATGGCCGGCCAGATCGCCGAACTCGCGGACTTCACGCTCAAAGGCGCCTACCGCCATATCGATCCGACGAAAGCTCGCGTCATTCTGCTCGACGCGGCTCCCGCCGTTCTGCCCCCGATGGGCGAGAACCTCGGCAAGAAGGCCGCCGCGCGGCTGGAGAAGATGGGCGTCGAAATCCAGCTCGGCGCCATGGTCACCGACGTTGACCGCGACGGCATCACCGTCAAGGACTCCGACGGCACCACCCGTCGCATCGAGTCGGCCTGCAAGGTTTGGTCCGCGGGAGTCTCCGCCAGCCCGCTGGGCCGCGATCTTGCCCGACAATCGGGCGTCGAACTCGACCGCGCGGGCCGCGTGAAGGTGTTGCCCGATTTATCGATACCAAGCCACCCCAACGTGTTTGTCGTTGGTGATATGGCCGCAGTCGACGGCGTGCCCGGGGTGGCGCAGGGCGCCATCCAGGGCGGCAAGTATGCCGCGAACACGATCAAGGCCGAGCTGGCAGGTGCCGACCCGGCCCAGCGGGAGCCGTTCCAGTACTTCGACAAGGGCTCGATGGCCGCGGTTTCGCGGTACTACGCGGTGGTGAAAATCGGTCCGCTCGAATTCGGTGGCATCATCGGCTGGTTCGCGTGGCTGCTGCTGCACTTGGTCTATCTGATCGGGTTCAAGAACAAGATCACCACGGTTCTGTCGTGGATTGTGACTTTCTTGAGCGGTCGGCGCGGACAGCTCACGATCACCGAGCAGCAGGCCTTCGCGCGTACTCGGCTTGAGCAGCTGGCCGTGTTGGCGGCCGAGGCTCATGGGGACGAGACGGCGAGGGCCGCCAGCTAGCCCTGGCCGACCTCTGCTTCCAGGTTTTGCAGCCGCACCTGACCCCGGGCCACCAGACGGTCGTCGGAGTCGGCGATGGTGACTATCCACAGCTGCTGTCGCCGACCGCGATGCACCGCAGTCGCGGCGCCGTAGACCGTCCCGCTGCTGATCGCACGCAGGAAGTCGGTGTTGTTGTTGACGCCGACGACTGAACCACCGCCGTTGGAGGCAATCCACGTGTAGGCGGCCACGCTGGCCAAGCTCTCGACCATCGAGCAGTAGACACCGCCGTGCACGATGCCCATCGGTTGCAGTAGCTTGGGCACGACGTCCAAGTGGGCGCGCGTTCGATCAGGACTGATCTCGGTGAATACCAGGCCTAACTCCTTGTCAAACGGCGCTTCCGGCAATGGCTGCATAGTCTTTGTGTCTACACCGGCCGGCGCTACCCGGATGTTTTTTCGGGAGTGACAATGTCACGCGGGACGTGCCGGCTACCGATACTGTGAGTGCCGACACGGGAGGCCAAAGGCGAGGGGACAACATGGCAACGGCAACGAGCGACCCTGTGCGCCTGCCGCCTGGTCCGCGGATACCGAAGTTCATCCAGGCCATCGGGTTCTTGGCTTCAGGCCATGGAATGTATGCGGCTCTGACCCGTCGGTACAACAGCCCGATGATCACCGTGAATTTGCCGGGTGTCCGTCATGCGGTGGTGATCGGCGATCCAGTCGTGGCAAAGAGGCTGTTGAACACGAGCACCGATCTGATCGAACGACCGCCATCGGGAGGCGGCAGCCTGGGCGACGGATTCGGCCCTGGGTCGACGTTCAGCCTTGCCGGCGACAAACTCCTCGCGCGCCGCAAGATCGTGCTTCCGATATTTCATGGCAAGCGGATGCGCAGCTACGAGCCCATCATCGAAGAAGAGGTGATGCGCGAGATCGCGACCTGGCCGGAGGACCGCGAGTTCGAAACCCTGCCGTCGATGACGAGCATCACTATCGGCGCACTCACGCGTGCACTATTCGGCGATAAGGGACTCGGGCTGGACGAGCTTAGCGAGTTGTTGCCGCCAATGGTCACGCTCGTCGGGATAGTCCTGGTGGTGCCACCGCGGTTGCGGCGTGACCTGGGGCGGTGGAGTCCATGGGGGCGGTATCTGCGGTACCGACGCCGTTTCGACGCTATCGTCGATTCGCTTATCGCCGAGGCGCGGGCCGACCCGGATTTGGAAGAGCGCAGCGATGTGCTGGCGCTGCTGTTGCGGGCCCGCTATGAAGACGGCGAGCCGATCCCGGATCGGCACATCGCCGATGAGATGCTGACGTTGCTGGTCTCCGGTCACGAGACGACCGCCGGATCTCTGGCCTGGGCAGTCGAGCGGTTGCGCCGTCATCCTCAGCTGCTGGCACGGCTAACTGAAGAAGTCGACGCCGGAGGATCTGAACTACGGCAGGCCACGATTTCGGAAGTGCAGCGCATCCGGCCGGTTCTCGACGCCTTTGTGCGGCGCACAAAGACGCGAATCCGATTGGGAGACTGGGTCATTCCGGAGGATACCAACTTGGTGTTCAGTATCCCACTCGTCCATGCATCAGAAGAGAGCTTCCCGGACGCGGCGTCGTTTGACCCGGACCGATTCGTCGGCGGCCCGAAGCCCGGCAAGTGGATTCCGTTCGGCGGCGGCGTCAACCGTTGTGTCGGCGCGGCATTCGCCAGCATGGAAATGGACATCACCCTGCGCGTGCTGCTGCGCGAATTTCGTTTCGCGCCAACCGATGCGCCGGGCGAACGAGGGCACTGGCGCGGCGTGGCGAACGTCCCGGCACGAGGCGCACGAGCGGTGGTTTACCGGCGAATTCCCAACGCATCGAGCGGTGCTGACTCTTTATCGGTGTCCGAACTCGGCCGTGCTTAACGCGCTGGCATACTGACCGCTGTGACGAGCACCCTCAGGAAAATCGCAAAGCCCATCGACCCTGCCCCATGGTTGAAATTAGCCATGAACAAGTACTGGTATCCCTTGATCACCCGCCGGTGGGAGCAGGACGACATCATCTTTCTCAATTGGGGCTATGAGGAGGATCCGCCGATGGGCCTGCCGCTGGAACCTTCCGATGAGCCCAACCGCTACTGCATCCAGCTCTACCACCGCACGGCGACCCAAGCGGATCTCGGCGGTAAACAGGTACTTGAGGTCAGCTGCGGCCACGGCGGCGGAGCCGCGTATCTGGTACGGACGTTGGGTGCGGCTGCCTACACGGGGCTGGACTACAACCGGGACGGTGTCGCCTTTGCCCAAAAAAGACACAACCTGCCGGGGCTGGAGTTCGTGCACGGCAATGCCGAAAGCCTGCCTTTTCCCGATGAGTCCTTCGATGCGGTGATCAACGTCGAAGCCTCGCATGCCTACCCCCACTTCGACCGTTTTCTCTCAGAAATGGTGCGGGTGCTGCGACCGGGCGGGCAATTCCTCTACGCCGATTTTCGCGGTTTCCTCGACTATGACGCTTGGGATGCTGCACTTGCCGGCTTGCCAATGCGGATGGTTTCGAAGCGGGAGATCAACACCGAGGTTCTGCGCGGGCTGGATAAAAACTCGCCGCGGTACCTGGACTTAGTCGGTCGCCGTGTGCCCAAGTTCCTGCAGCCCTTCGGCCGCGTATTCTCCGGCGCGCCAGGCACGTTGGCGAACCGCCAACTGCAAAGCGGTAAGGCTTCGTACCGGATGTACCACTTCATCAAGGACTGACGCCGAACGGCTTCAGTCGAAGCGACCTCTAGATACAGGCGAGCCCCGTGCGCAATGCACGGGGCTCGCCGATCGAACAGACCGGGGGTCACTGCAGCCCTCAGGACTCCGTCGCGGTCATCTATCGCTCGATGCCAGAAGCATAGGCAAGGCTGCCCTAATTTTGCAAGGGGTGGCTCTTGTCCGGATGCGGGCCGCCGGCAGCCCACGCACCGGCAGGCCGAAGCCGACCAGCGCGTCGAGCACGGCCTGACCGCGGCGCATGGCGGCCAACTCGTCGGCGCCGGCCAACTGCGGCAGCTGGGTCGCGGCCGCCACCACCATCGACCCGACGATGTGCCACATCGTCGCGATCGACAGAGCGCCGCCGCTGACCGCGTGCAGCTTGGCGAACAACGGTTCCAGTGAGCGATGGGACCGGTGGGCGACCCAGGTCGTCAGCGCCGCCTCACTCGGCAGGCGCACCACGCCGTCGCGGCCGGCGTGCGGATCATCGGAGAGCACACGCACCGTCGGGTCGACCACGCCGGCCCAGTCGATGACGCCATCGGAGTCGACGTGAACCCAGAGGTTCTCCAGCCCGGCGTCCCACGCTCTGGCCTCCAGCACCACCAGCGCGACGACCCGGCCGATCACGGTGTGCACCAGCGTCGCCGCCAATTGCCTTGCGGCACTGCGCCGATCCATGTCCATCGCTGCCGCGTCGAACATGGTCTGCAGGCGATCAGTGCTCAGTGCCGATGTCAGCGGCCACCACCGGCGGACGGAGACATCGCCCAGCACCGCGACGCCGTAGACCCGTGGACACTGCGGATACAGTTCGCGCAGCCGCCGTGCGGACTCGTGTAGTGGCAGCACGCGGTCAATTGCCATCGCCGAGATCAGCGGGTCGTCGATCAGCATCGTCACGGGTAACCTCCTCTTATGAGGTTAGCCTAACCATAGAATCGAGTTCTATGCGAGCGGTACGACCATCGGTAGTAAGCGCGGGTACGCTGGCGTCATTGCCAAGGAGATGAGCAGACATGGCTAAGCAGACGCGGCTCGGGGACCTCGAGCGCGCCGTGATGGACCATTTGTGGTCGACTCCGCACCCGCAAACCGTCCGTCAGGTGCACGAGGCACTCGCTGAGAGCCGCGATCTGGCCTACACGACGGTGATGACCGTGTTGCAGCGGTTGGCCAAGAAGAATCTTGTCTCGCAAATCCGCGACGACCGCGCGCACCAGTATGCGCCGGTCCACGGGCGTGACGAGTTGGTCGCGGGGCTGATGGTCGACGCGCTGGACCAGGCGGCGGACACCGGCGACCGTCAGGCCGCGTTGGTGCACTTCGTCGAGCGGGTCGGCGCCGACGAAGCCGAGGCGCTGCGGCGCGCGCTCGACGAGCTGGAAGCAAGCCATCGGAAAGCGCCGTCTGGTGGCGCTCGGCCCGAGGGCTAAGGGAGACTGGACCGGTGTCCGGGCTGGCCTTCACCACACTTGCGGTGATGCTGGTGGGCCCGGTGCCCGCACTGCTGGCTCGTGCGACGTGGCCGCTGCGGGCCCCCCGCGCAGCGATGGTGCTTTGGCAGGCGATTGCCGTTGCCGCGGTCTTGTCGGCATTCAGCGCCGGCATCGCGATCGCCAGCCGGTTGTTCGTCCCGGGAGCGGACGGGCGGCCGACCGCGAGCCCGGCCGCCGAAATCGGTCGGCTCGGCTGGCCGTTGTGGCTCCTGGACGTCGGGGTCTTCGCGCTCACGCTGCTGATCGGCGCGCGGCTGACGGTGGCCGTCATACGGGTCGCCGTCTCGACGCGTCGACGGCGTGCCCATCACCGCATGCTGGTTGACCTGCTAGGCATGTCGTCGGATGCGGTTTCCGCGCGGGCTTGCGCGCGAGGCCGTGACCTGCGCGTGCTGGAGGTGGCGCAGCCGCTGGCTTACTGCCTGCCCGGCGGCCGCGGCCGTGTGGTGGTCAGCGAAGGAACGCTGGACTCGCTCGCCGAGGCCGAGGTGGCCGCGATCCTGAGCCACGAGCGCGCTCACCTGCGCGCCCGCCACGATCTGGTGCTCGAGGCATTCACCGCCGCGCACGCCGCGTTCCCCCGATTCGTCCGCAGCGCAAGCGCTTTGGACGCGGTGCAGCTGCTGGCCGAGCTGCTGGCCGACGACGCTGCGGTCCGGGCAGCCGGCCGTGCTCCCCTGGCCCGCGCGCTGGTGACCTGCGCGTCGGGCCGCACCCCGGCAGGCGCACTGGCCGCCGGCGGTACACAGACCCTGTTGCGGGTACGACGCCTGTCCGGCAGCGGCAACAGTCTGTGGGTGTCGACGGCCGCCTACCTCGCTGCCGCTGCGGTGCTGGTCGTGCCCACCGTGGCGCTGGCTATCCCCTGGCTCACCGAACTGCACCGGCTGTTCACCGCGGCCTAACCCGGCAACCGGGCAATCACCTCGCATTGGCGATACTTTGCAGATACCTCAATCCCGCTGTGCCACAGTGTTCGGAGCGGGGCGTTGGATGGCAGTCACCAAACGAGAGGCGCACACATGAGCTCGTCGGAATCAAATACCGGGACTGCGCAGATCGGCGTCACCGGCCTGGCAGTGATGGGCTCGAACCTCGCCCGCAACTTCGCCCACCACGGCTACACCGTGGCGCTGCACAACCGATCGATCGCCAAGACCGACGCGCTACTCAAAGAGCATGGCGAAGAAGGCAAATTCGTCAGGTCGGAGACCATCGAGGAATTCCTGGACGCGTTGGAGAAGCCGCGGCGAGTGATCATCATGGTCAAGGCCGGTGACCCGACCGACGCCGTCATCAACGAGCTCGCCGACGCGATGGAAGACGGTGACATCATCATCGACGGTGGCAACGCGCTCTACACCGACACGATCCGCCGCGAAAAGGCCATCCGTGAACGCGGCCTGCACTTCGTCGGCGCGGGCATCTCCGGCGGCGAGGAGGGCGCACTGAACGGCCCGTCGATCATGCCCGGCGGCCCGGCCGAGTCGTACACGTCGCTGGGCCCACTGCTCGAGGAGATCTCGGCGCATGTCGACGGCGTGCCGTGCTGCACCCACGTCGGCCCCGACGGCGCCGGTCACTTCGTCAAAATGGTGCACAACGGCATCGAGTACTCCGACATGCAGCTGATCGGCGAGGCCTACCAGCTGCTGCGCGACGGTCTCGGCAAGACCGCACCCGAGATCGCGGACGTCTTCGCCGAGTGGAACAAGGGCGATCTGGACAGCTTCCTCATCGAGATCACCGCGCAGGTCTTGCGTCAGACCGACGCCAAGACCGGCAAGCCGCTGGTCGACGTCGTCCTCGATGAGGCCGAGCAGAAGGGCACCGGCCGCTGGACGGTGAAGTCCGCGCTCGACCTCGGCGTGCCCGTGACCGGCATCGCAGAAGCGGTCTTCGCCCGCGCCCTGTCGGGATCGGTGGCCCAGCGCAAGGCCACCACCGGACTGGCATCAGGCGACCTCGGCGAGAAGCCAACGGACGCTGCGCAGTTCATCGACGACGTCAGCAAGGCCTTATACGCCTCCAAGATCATCGCCTATGCCCAGGGCTTCAATCAGATTCAGGCCGGCAGCGCCGAATACGACTGGGGCATCAAGCCCGGTGACATGGCCACCATTTGGCGCGGCGGCTGCATCATCAGGGCCAAATTCCTCAACCGGATCAAGGAGGCCTTCGACGACGACGCCGATCTGCCGTCGCTCATCGTGGCGCCGTACTTCCGCACCGCCATCGAGGAAGCCATCGACAGCTGGCGACGCGTCGTGGTGAAGGCCACCGAACTCGGCATCCCGATCCCCGGGTTCTCCTCGGCGCTGTCGTACTACGACGCGCTACGCACCGAGCGACTGCCCGCCGCGCTCACCCAGGGTCTGCGGGATTTCTTCGGAGCGCATACCTACGGCCGCATCGACGACGATCCCGACAAACGCTTCCACACCCTCTGGAGCGGCGACCGCAGCGAAGTCCCCGCCTAGCCCCGGTCACCGGGACAAGGGGGATAATCGGGGGCGATGAGGTTTCTGGAGGGGCACCGTCCCGCGTACGACCTGACCTACAACGACGTCTTCGTCGTGCCGAGCCACTCGGATGTGGAGTCACGCTTCGACGTCGACTTGTCCAGCAACGACGGTTCGGGCACCACGATCCCGGTGGTGGTGGCCAACATGACCGCGGTCGCCGGCCGGCGAATGGCCGAAACGGTGGCTCGCCGCGGCGGGATTGTCGTTCTGCCGCAAGACCTTCCGATCACCGCGGTGCAGCAGACAGTTGACTTCGTCAAAAGCCGCGACCTGGTCGTCGACACCCCGGTGACCTTGGTGCCGGACGATTCGGTGTCCGACGCGCTGGCGCTGATCTCCAAACGCGCACACGGGGCCGCCGTGGTGGCATTCGAGGGACGGCCGATCGGACTGGTCACCGAATCGTGCTGCGACGGGGTCGACCGCTTCGCACGAGTTCGTGACATCGCGATCACCGACTTCGTCAAAGCCCCGGTGGGAACGAATCCGCGAGAAATCTTCGAACTGCTCGAGCACGCCCCGGTCGATGTCGCGGTGCTGACCGGTGCCGACGGCACAGTGGCCGGCGTGCTGACGAGGACCGGTGCGATCCGGGCCGGCATCTACTCACCGGCGGTCGACGCGAAGGGCCAACTGCGCATCGGCGCCGCGGTCGGGATCAACGGCGACGTGGTCGCCAAGGCCCAGGCGCTGACCGAGGCCGGTGTCGACCTGGTGGTCGTCGACACCGCTCACGGACATCAGGTGAAGGCGATGGACGCGATCAAGTCGATCGCGTCGCTGGACCTGGGTGTGCCGTTGGTCGCCGGCAACGTGGTGTCGGCCGACGGCACCCGCGACCTGGTCAACGCCGGCGCGTCGATCGTCAAGGTCGGCGTGGGTCCGGGTGCGATGTGCACCACCCGCATGATGACCGGCGTCGGCCGGCCCCAGTTCTCGGCAGTCCTCGAATGTGCCTCGGCCGCGAAGCAACTCGGCGCCCATGTGTGGGCTGACGGAGGGGTGCGTTACCCGCGCGACGTAGCGCTGGCGCTGGCGGCGGGCGCGTCCAACGTCATGATCGGATCCTGGTTCGCCGGCACCTACGAGTCCCCCGGCGACCTGCTGCGCGACCGCGACAACCGGCCGTACAAAGAGAGCTACGGCATGGCGTCCAAGCGCGCGGTGGTCGCGCGCAGTGCCGGCGACAGCGCGTTCGAGCGGGCCCGCAAGGCGTTGTTCGAGGAAGGCATCTCGACCTCGCGGATGGGGCTGGACCCGGCCCGCGGTGGCGTCGAGGACCTGCTCGACCACATCACGTCCGGTGTGCGGAGCACCTGCACTTACGTCGGTGCGTCGACGTTGGCCGAGTTGCACGACCGGGTGGTGGTCGGTGTGCAGTCCGCAGCGGGCTTCGCCGAAGGCCATCCGCTGCCGCTCGGGTGGTAAACCACAACGGTTGACAGGCGTGTCGACGCGGCAACGCGTGCTCGGGCGCGTCGCGCCTTCGCTACCATCAAAGGTCACATCATCCGTGGTTACGTAGAAGGAAGGGTTCCCGTGCCGCAGGCACTCGCGCCGTCCGGCGTGTGTGACGCCGACGCTGAGGAGCCTCCTTCGCGTAGGTGGCTTCGATGAATCTCGTCGTCACCCTGCTCAGCCTGGTGGCCATCGTGATCCTCACCGCGGGCAACGCGCTGTTCACCGCCGCCGAGTTCTCCCTGACCACACTCGAGCGCAGCACCGTCGAGGCCAACGCCCGCGACGGTCGCCGGCGCGATCGCTTCGTGCGCCGCGCCCACCACACCCTGTCGCTCCAGCTGTCCGGCGCACAGCTGGGCATCTCGATCACCACGCTGGTCACCGGATACCTCACCCAACCGCTCGTCGCGGAGCTACCGCACCCCGCCATGGATGCGCTCGGGATACCCAACCGGATCGCCGACGGGGTCATCACCTTTGTGACCCTGCTGGTCGTCACGTCGGTGTCGATGATCTTCGGTGAGCTGGTGCCGAAGAATCTTGCCGTGGCGCGGCCACTGCAGACCGCCCGCGCCGTTGCCGGGTTGCAGTTGCTGTTCTCCTGGTTGATGACGTGGCCGATTCGGGTGACCAACGGTGCGGCCAACTGGGTTCTGCGCAAGCTCGGTATCGAGCCCGCTCAAGAACTGCGGTCGGCTCGTTCGGCGCAGGAACTGGTGTCGCTGGTGCGTAATTCGGCTCGCAGCGGCTCGCTGGACCCCGCCACCGCGGCACTGCTGGACCGGTCGCTGCAATTCGGTGACCTGACCGCCGAGGAGTTGATGACTCCGCGGTCGAAAATCGTTGCACTGCAAGTTGATAACACCGTCGCCGATCTGGTGGAAGCCGCCGCCGAGAGCGGCTTCTCGCGGTTTCCGGTCGTCGACGGTGACCTCGACGAGACCGTCGGCATCGTGCACGTCAAGCAGGTCTTCGGAGTGCCGGCCGCCGAGCGTGAGTTCACGCTGGTCACTGCCGTCGCGCAGCCGGTTGCCAAGGTGCCCTCCACGCTCGACGGCGATGCGCTGATGGGACAGATTCGCGCCAATGACTTGCAGACCGCGATGGTCGTCGATGAGTACGGCGGTACCGCGGGCATGGTGACCGTCGAGGATCTGATCGAAGAGATCGTCGGCGACGTCCGCGACGAACACGATGACGCCGCACAGGATGTCGTGGCAGTCGGCAACGGTTGGCGGGTGTCCGGTCTGCTGCGCATCGACGAGGTGGCCACCGCGACCGGCTACCACGCCCCCGAGGGCGAATACGAGACGATCGGCGGGCTGGTCATGCAACAGTTGGGCCGCATTCCTGCCATCGGCGACGAGGTTCAGCTGAGTGGATACGAGCACGACGGCGTCCGGTATACCTCCGCTTGGCGGGCCAGAGTCGTTCGGATGGACGGCCGCCGCATCGACCTGCTCGAGCTGACCCAGTTGTCCGATCACGCCGATTCCGCCGCCGTGCGAGGTCGATGATGGGTGACCTGCTCGAGCTGTTGGCGACCATCCTGTTGGTGGGCGCGAACGCGTTTTTCGTGGCAGCAGAGTTCTCGCTGATCTCCGCGCGACGGGATCGCTTGGAGGCGTTGGCCGAACAGGGCAGGTCAAGTGCGGTCACCGCGCTGCGGGCCGGCGAGCAGCTTCCGCTGATGTTCGCCGGGGCCCAATTGGGCATCACCATCGCGTCGCTGATGTTGGGCCGACTCGGCGAGCCCGCGGTCGCCGACCTGCTGCAGCGGCCATTCGATTTGGTCGGCGTCTCGCCGACGGTGCTGCACACCGTGTCGCTGATGGTGGCGCTGGCGATCGTGGTGACGCTGCACGTCCTGCTCGGCGAGATGGTCCCGAAGAACATCGCGATCGCCGGCCCGGAAAAGGTGGCGATGCTGCTGATTCCGGCCTATTTGGCCTACGTGCGGACCGTTCGGCCGATCTTGAATTTCTACAACTGGTGCACCGGTGTGACCTTGCGCGCGCTGCGGGTCCAGCCCCGAGACGAGCTCGAGGTCGCGGTGTCCACGGTCGAGCTGAGCGAGATGATCGCCGAGTCGGTGTCGGAAGGCCTGCTGGATCCCGAGGAGCACACCAGGCTCACCCGGGCGCTGCAAATCCGCAACCGCACGGTCGCCGACGTGGCCGTCCCGGTCGCCGAGATCCAGGCGGTGCCGGTGGCCGCCGCCGGCTCTGGGCCGACAGTCGGGATCGTCGAAAAGGCTTTGGCCGCAACCGGCTACTCGCGATTCCCGGTGGTCGGCATCGATCACGGATTCGTTGGCTACCTGCACATCAAGGACGTGCTGTCGTTGGCCGGCGACCCGCACGCCGTGATCGACCTGGCCAGCGTCCGGCCGCTGCCGAGGGTATCCCAATCGCTGACGGTGCCCGAGGCGCTGTCGCGGATGCGGCGCAGCAACAGTCACCTCGCGCTGGTCACCGGTCAAGACGGAGCCGTGGTGGCCATGGTGGCACTGGAGGACTTGGTGCGGGACCTGGTCGGCCTGGTGCGCGACGGGACGCAGCGTGTCTGATGTCGCCCGGCGGTTGGATGCCGAGCAGTGGACCGCCCGCGCCGACGAATATGCCTCACGCGTCGAAAGATTCGTGGCCCCGCACGCCAGGCGGGCGCAGATTGGCGAGCCGCACCCGGTCTGGGACTTCCTGTTCAGCTACTACAGCCTTCGACCTAGGCAACTGCGGTGCTGGCATCCCGGCTATGGCGTGGTGCTGACTGGCGGCGAAGCGATCCGTCGATACCGAAACCGCAGGGGCTACACCGTCGACCTCTCTGGTGTCGGCGTGAGCGAGGACTACCTGCGCAGCCGGGTGGAGACCATTTCGTTCGTGGCCGATCTGCTGCGTGAAACCGCGCGCCGGCCGGCCCAGCTGAACTGCTTTGGACTGCATGAATGGGCGATGGTCTACCGCAGCGGAGAGGTACGCCACGACCGTGTCCCGCTGCGGCTGGGCGCCGCGGGCACCGACACCGTGATCGAGGCCGAGGTCGCCGGCCCATTGCGGTGCAGCCACTTCGACGCGTTCCGCTTCTTCGCCCGCGAAGCCGTGCCACGCAACGCGGGCTCGCCCAGCCGGGCCACGCAACAGGATTGGGAGCAGCCCGGTTGCCTGCACGCGAACATGGATCTGTACAAGTGGTCGTACAAGTTGAGCCCGCTGATCGACTCCGAGACGCTGCTCGACTGCCTGGAACTGGCCGCGGCTGCGCGTGAGATCGACATGCGAGCCAGCCCGTATGACCTGAGCGACTACGGGTATACGCCTATCACGGTCGAGGACGCGGCGGGCCGTGCCGAATATGTGCGTTGCCAGAAGGCCATCGCCACACGTGCTGAGCCGTTGCGGGCAGCGCTGCTGGCACGGTGTGACCTGCTGCTGCAGGCCGCCGGTTGCCGGTAGATGGGCCGCTGGCCGGTAGGCTGACATTTGATTTCGATAGCTAGGTGCGGAGGAAAAGATGACGGATCGCGTGTCGGTGGGGAACCTGCGCGTCGCTCAAGCGCTGTACGACTTTGTCAACACCGAGGCTTTGCCCGGCACCGACATCGACCCCGACAGCTTCTGGGCGGGCGTCGACAAGGTGGTCACCGACCTGCAGCCACAGAACCAGGACCTGCTGGCGCGCCGCGATCAGCTGCAGGCTCAGATCGACAAGTGGCATCGCCAGCACGTCATCGAGCCGCTTGACCCCGAGGCGTACCGCCAGTTCCTCACCGAGATCGGTTACCTGCAGCTAGAACCCGATGATTTCACCATCACCACCGCGGGTGTCGACGACGAGATCACCACGACGGCCGGCCCGCAGCTGGTGGTGCCCGTCCTCAACGCGCGGTTTGCGCTGAACGCTGCCAACGCCCGCTGGGGCTCGCTGTACGACGCGCTGTACGGGACCGATGTGATCCCGGAGAGCGACGGCGCCGAAAAAGGCACCAGCTACAACCGGGTCCGCGGCGACAAGGTGATCGCCTACGCGCGCAAGTTCCTCGACGAGGCGGTTCCGCTGGTGTCGGGCTCGTGGACCGGTGTGACGGGACTCAGTGTCGAGGATGGCCAGCTGCAGATCGCGACCGCCGAGGGTTCGGTCGGCCTGGCCAGCCCGGAGAAGTTCATCGGCTACACCGGCGAGCTCGGCTCCCCCGACTGGTCGGTGCTGCTGGTCAACCACGGGCTGCACATCGAGATCCTGGTCGACCCGCAATCGCCGATCGGCAAGACCGACGCCGCCGGCATCAAGGACGTCGTGCTGGAGTCGGCGATCACCACGATCATGGACTTCGAGGACTCGGTGGCCGCGGTTGATGCCGACGACAAGGTGCTGGGCTACCGCAACTGGCTCGGGCTCAACAAGGGTGACCTGTCCGAGGACGTCAACAAGCACGGCAAGACCTTCACCCGCGTGCTCAACCAGGACCGCACCTACAAGACGCCCGACGGCGGCGAGCTGACCCTGCCCGGTCGCAGCTTGCTGTTCGTCCGCAACGTCGGCCACCTGATGACCAACGACGCCATCGTCGTGAGCGACGGCAACGGCGCGGAAAACGAAGTGTTCGAAGGCATCCAGGATGCGCTGTTCACCGGTCTGACCGCGATTCACGGCCTGAAGACCGGCGACGGCAACGGCCCGCTGACCAACAGCCGCACCGGGTCGATCTATATCGTCAAGCCCAAGATGCACGGGCCGGACGAGGTCGCCTTCACCTGCGAGCTCTTCAGCCGCGTCGAGGACGTCCTCGGCTTGCCGCAGGGCACGCTCAAGGTCGGCATCATGGACGAGGAGCGCCGCACCACGGTCAACCTCAAGGCGTGCATCAAAGCCGCCGCGGACCGTGTCGTATTCATCAACACCGGTTTCCTGGACCGCACCGGCGACGAGATCCACACCTCGATGGAGGCGGGTCCGATGATCCGCAAGGGTGCGATGAAGAGCACCACCTGGATCAAGGCCTACGAGGACAACAACGTCGACACCGGGCTCGCCGCCGGTTTCAAGGGCCGAGCGCAGATCGGCAAGGGCATGTGGGCGATGACCGAGCTGATGGCCGACATGATGGAGCAGAAGATCGGCCAGCCGAAGGCCGGCGCCACCACCGCGTGGGTGCCCTCGCCGACGGCGGCCACGCTGCACGCCATGCACTACCACTACGTGGATGTGGCTGCCGTGCAGGAAGAGCTCCAAGGCAAGAAGCGAGCCACCATCGACGAGCTGCTGACGGTCCCGCTGGCCAAGGAACTGGCCTGGGCGTCCGAGGAGATTCGGGAAGAGGTCGACAACAACTGCCAGTCGATCCTTGGTTACGTGGTTCGCTGGATTGACGCGGGTGTCGGCTGCTCGAAGGTGCCCGACATCCACAACGTCGCGTTGATGGAAGACCGTGCCACGCTGCGGATTTCCAGCCAATTGTTGGCCAACTGGCTGCGGCATGGCGTCATCACTGAAGAGGATGTGCGCGCTAGCCTGGAACGGATGGCTCCGCTGGTGGACGAGCAGAACGCCGGTGAGTCTGGGTACCTGCCGATGGCTCCCAACTTCGACGACAGCATCGCCTTCCTGGCCGCCCAAGAGCTGATCCTGGAGGGCGCTCAGCAGCCCAGCGGTTACACCGAGCCGATTCTGCATCGGCGCCGGCGCGAGTTTAAGGCCCGCGCCCATGAGTGACGTCTGTCCGCGGGAGTATCGACTAGCCCGATGACTAGAGGTTGCAGGCAGCTCCGGCGCCCAGGAGAGGACCGGCATGGGTAGGCACAGAGCCCCCGATGACGACGAGCCGCCCGGCGAACCGTCGGATGACCATCCCGGGCCCGAAGACTTCGGCGACGCCGGCGGCTATCACGAACCCGGGAATTTCCCGGCGGACGAACCTGCTCACACCGATTCCTTCTCGGCGCCGCGTTATCCGGATCGGCCGCCAGAGGAGTTTCACGACGACTTTGACGACCACCGGGGGTTTTTCGACTTCGACGAGCCCGCTGACGATCACCGCGATGACTTCGCCCGCCCGCAGCCCGAGCGGGAGCTGCCCCCTGCCGACGTCGATCCGCCGGACGACTTCCCCGGCTTTCCGCGACGCGACCAAGGGCCGCCGACTCCACCCCCGCCGTCTCAAACCGGCGGCCATCGAGGGCTGCCCGGGTTTGGTGGCGGTCATCGCAACGAGGCCGGCCGGCGCGGCGTCAGCATCGGGGTGATCGCCGCTCTGATCACTGTCGTCGTCGTGGTCGGGGTGGTGATCCTGTGGCGTTTCTTCGGCGATGCGCTGTCCAACCGCTCGCACAGCGCGCGATGCGTCGGCGAAAAACAACCCGTCGCCGTCATTGCCGATCCGTCGATCGGCAACCAGGTGCAGCATCTCGCCGAGCGGTTCAACTCCATTGCCGCACCGGTCGGCGACCACTGCGTGTCCGTCGGCGTCAAATCCGCCGGCTCCGACGCCGTCGTCGACGGCTTCCTCGGTAAATGGCCGGCAGAGCTGGGTCAACGACCGGCGCTGTGGATTCCCGGCAGCTCGGTATCGGCCGCGCGGCTCACCGCCGCGGCGGGCAAGGAGACGGTCACCGACAGCCGGTCGCTGGTCACCTCGCCGGTGGTGCTCGCGGTACGACCTGAACTCCAACGAGCACTCGGCGACCAGAAGTGGGCGACGCTGCCCGATCTGCAGACCAAGCCGGATTCGTTGGCGGGACTGAAGCTGCCGGCGTGGGGTTCGCTGCGTCTGGCCCTGCCGCTCGCCGGCAACAGCGACGCCGCATACCTCGCCGGCGAGGCGGTAGCGGCGGCATCCGTGCCGCAAGGTGCGCCACCGACCGACGGTAGCGGCGCGGTGCGCATGCTGATCGGCGGTCAGCCCAAGCTCGCCGACAACTCACTGGACGAGGCGATGAAGGCGCTGCTGAAGTCCGGTGACGCGGCGACTGCGCCGGTGCATGCGGTGGTCACGACCGAACAGCAGCTGTTCGCCCGCGGCCAGACGTTGCCCGACGCCGGCAGCGCGCTGAGGTCGTGGCTTCCGCCGGGCCCGGCCGCGGTCGCCGACTACCCCACCGTGCTGCTCAGCGGGTCGTGGCTGTCGCAGGAGCAGGTGACGGCGGCCAGCGAGTTCGCCCGCTTCATGCACAAACCAGACCAATTGGCCGAGCTGGCCAAAGCCGGCTTCCGCGCCGAGGGCAACAAGTCACCGAAGAGCGACGTCACCAGCTTCCCCGCGCTGCCGTCGACGCTGTCGGTCGGTGACGACGGCACCCGCGCGGCCCTGGCCAACGTGGTGTCCGCGCCGGCGAGCGCACCGGCGGCGATCATCATGCTCGAGCAGTCAATGATCACCGCGGAGGGCGACAAGACCCGGCTGGGCAATGTCGTCAGTGCGCTCGAGGACCGCATCAAGTCACTGTCGCCGAGTGCCGTGATCGGGCTCTGGACCTTCGACGGCAAGGAAGGTCGCTCGGAGGTGTCGGCAGGCCCGCTGACCGATCAGGTCGACGGCCGGCCGCGCTCGGAGGCGCTGACGGCGGCACTGGATCGACAGCACGCCTCGTCAGGCGGGGCGGTGTCGTTCACCACGCTGCGGCTGATCTACCAGAACGCGCTGGCCAATTTCCATGCCGGACAGACGAATTCAGTGCTCGTGATCACGGCCGGTCCCCACACCGATCAGAGTCTCGACGGCGAGGGCCTGCAACAATTCATCAAGCAGAGCGCCGACCCGGCCAAGCCTGTCGCGGTCAACGTGATCGACTTCGGGTCCGACTCCGACCGGGCGACCTGGGAGGCTGTCGCGAAGCTCTCCGGCGGCAGCTACCAGAACCTCGCTACCTCGGCATCGCCGGACCTGGCCACCGCGGTAGCCAAGTTCCTGAGCTGACAAGCTCGACGCCGGCTGCATAGGCCGTATGTGATCCGCTGCGTCCCATTTGAGAGCCATCCTTCGGCGCCCAAAGTGTAGGGAAAACCTTATTGCTTAAGCGTCATATTTCGCACTGGATTACCTAAGCATTCGCTCAGGTACTTGTAAGCGGGCGCTGAGACGTAGTTCGCGCCGGGCCGCCCGATTGGACAGTAGCGCGGGCGACTGGGGTGCAGCCGCTGCGCAGTCGCTTAGAGCTAGTCCATTTGTCGGACAAAGTTCCTATAAGTCAGACAACCGCGAGTTTTATTGGGCACATGAGCAATATTTTGCTATTTTTATGCAAATTCTCAGGTAAGCTGCCGCCCAACTGTGACATGCGTCACAGACGGTGCTTTAAAAAGGAGATGCCCGCGATGCCACACGTATTACGCCCCTACGCCACCGCCGGAGTCGCCCTGGTCGGCGCCAGCATCATTGCCGTCACGCCGCTGGCGGTGCCGCCTCCCAACGTCCAGGTGCGGCCGGTCCAACTGGTCGACGCGTGGTCGGACCTCCTCACCGAGACGACCGCCAACGTGGACAGCATCGCCAGCAATGCCAGCTTGTCGGACATCTCGAGCGTCTTCAGTGCACTTTTGACCAACCCACTCGGCGTCATCGGTGCTCTGACGAACCTCGACCCCGCCGTCACCACGACCACGGGCACCGATCCGCTTCTACACATCGGGGTGGAGTTGACGCCGGCGCTGGAGATGGGGCTCGCGCAACTTGGCGCGGAGGGCGCCACGCTCGAGGCGATCAACGGCGTCCTTGCTCAGCTGAGCGCCGATCCGTCGAACGCACTCAACATTCTTTACGAGGGCACGGCCACCGTCCTCAACGCCGGGCTCAACGGCGCGGACAACGTCAGCCTGCTGGGCGGCATCATCAATATCCCGCTCTTCAACGGCCTCCTCGCCCCCGAACAGACGTTGACCGCCGACCTCAACCTGACCGAGCTGCTGAACGCGCTGGGGCTGGGCAACCTCGACCTGAGTAACCTCGACCTAAGTAGCTTGTTGAGCCAACTCGGGCTGGGCCACCTGACCCTGGGCGGGTTGGTCAGCGACCTGAATTTGGGCAACGAAGGCCTCGGCACCTTGCTGTCGAACGCCGGCATCACTTCGCTGGGCGGTTTGTCGACCCTCCTCGGCCTAGACAACCTGAACCTAGGACTGGGAACTGCGTTGAACGACGCTGGCCTGCTTACCGGGGTCCTTGACACTCCAATCATCTTGGCCGCGTTGAACGCTATCGATCTGGGCACCCTGCTGGGCGACAACACCACCAGCATCACTTCCGTGTTGAACAGCGCAGTCCCGAACTTGAGTACGCTGCTCACAGACTTGGACCTTTCCAACCTGCCCATAGATCTGAGCAGCTTGACCGGCCTCTTAACCCCGACCCTGGACGCCCTGCTCGGGGATCTCGGCCTGGGCGACCTGGCCGACGTAACCGTGACTCCGTTCGGCGGCCTGATCACCGAACTGGTCGACACCGTGCCAGCCCAGATTTTCGCCGCTATCTAGGTCAGGCGTAGGACTCCACCGGAGGGCAGGAGCAGACCAGGTTGCGGTCGCCGTAGGCGCCGTCGATGCGGCGCACCGGTGGCCATACCTTGGGCCGGAAGCCCTTGCCGAGCGGGTATGCGGCGACCTCGCGGGTGTACGGGTGCTCCCACTTGTCCACCAGCAGGCACTCGGCCGTGTGCGGCGCGCCGCGCAGCGGATTGTCGTCGACCGGCCACTCCCCTGCGCCGACCTTGTCGATCTCGGCGCGGATGGCGATCATCGCGTCGCAGAATGCGTCGATCTCGGCGAGGCTCTCGCTCTCGGTCGGCTCGACCATCAGCGTGCCGGCAACCGGGAAGCTCATGGTCGGCGCGTGAAAGCCGTAGTCCGCCAAGCGTTTTGCGACATCGTCGACGGTCACGCCGGTCGACTTTGTGATCGGCCGCAGGTCCAGGATGCACTCGTGGGCGACCATCCCGTTCTCGCCGGTGTACAGCACCGGGTAGTACTCGTCGAGCCGGCGGGCGATGTAGTTGGCCGAAGCGATCGCCGTCAGCGACGCGGCCCGTAGCCCGGGTGCGCCCATCATCCGGATGTAGGCCCAGCTGATCGGCAGGATGGACGCCGACCCGTAGGGCGCCGAGGACACCGGCGGACCAGCCGGTAGCTCGGGCGCCAGCGGATGGCCGGGCAAGAACTGCTCCAGATGCGAGCGCACCGCCACTGGCCCGACACCCGGACCGCCGCCGCCATGCGGGATGCAGAACGTCTTGTGCAGGTTCAGGTGGCTGACGTCGCCGCCGAACTTGCCGGGCCGGGCCAGTCCGACCAGCGCATTCAGGTTGGCGCCGTCGATGTACACCTGGCCGCCGGCGTCGTGCACGGCCGCGCAGATGTCGGCGATGTCCTGCTCGTACACCCCGTGCGTGGACGGGTAGGTGATCATCAGCGTCGACAGCCGCTCGGCATGCTCAGCGACCTTGGCGCGCAGGTCGTCGAGGTCGACGTCGCCGTTGGACCGGCAAGCCACCACGACCACCCGCATCCCGGCCAGCGCGGCCGATGCGGCGTTGGTGCCGTGCGCGCTGGACGGGATCAGGCAGACATCGCGCTGCGGCTCGCCGCGGCTGGCGTGGTAGGCGTGGATGGCCAACAGCCCGGCGTACTCGCCCTGAGATCCGGCGTTCGGCTGCAGGGACACCGCGTCGTAGCCGGTCATCTCCACCAGCCAGGTCTCCAACTCGGCGATCAGCTTGCGCAGGCCCTGGGTATCGGAGGCCGGCCCGAATGGATGCTGGCGCGCGAACTCCGGCCAGGTGATGGATTCCATTTCGGCGGCGGCGTTGAGCTTCATCGTGCACGAGCCGAGCGGAATCATGCTGCGGTCCAACGCAAGATCCTTATCGGCCAACGCGCGCAGGTACCGCATCATCGACGTTTCGGTGCGGTAGCGGATGAACGCCGGGTGGGTCAGGAATTCCGAAGTCCGGTTCACGATGCCCGCGCAGACAGGCTCGGCCGCCATAATGCCGAACGCGTCCAGCACAGCCGCCACATGGGCGTCTGTAGTCACCTCGTCACACGTCGCCGAGACGTGGTCGTCGTCCACCCGCCACAGGTTGATGTTGTTGGCCTTGGCCGCCGCGATCACCGCGTCGGCGCGACCGGGAACCCGGGCCAAGACGGTGTCAAAGTACTTGTCGTGCACCAACGAATCGCCGAGAGCGGCGGCGATCGCCTCGGCGTGGCCGTGCACCCGCCGCGCGATCCCGGTCAGTCCGTCGGCGCCGTGGTAGCTCGCATACATCGCGGCCATCACCGACAGCAGCACCTGAGCGGTGCAGATGTTGCTGGTCGCCTTGTCGCGACGGATGTGCTGCTCGCGTGTCTGCAGTGCCAGCCGGTAAGCGGGTGAGCCGTCGGCGTCCATCGAGACGCCGACCAGCCGGCCCGGTAGCTGGCGAGCGTGCTGTGCGTGCACCACCAGATATCCGGCGTGCGGGCCGCCGAATCCCATTGGCACACCGAAACGTTGGGTATTGCCGAACGCCACGTCGGCGCCGATCTCCCCCGGCGGCGTAATCAGCGTGAGCGCCAGTAGGTCCGCGCCGACGGCCACCAGCGCGCCACGGTCGTGTGCCTCCGCGACCAGCGCCGACCAGTCGGTGACCCGGCCGCTCGCGCCCGGCAGTTGAGCGATGACGCCGAAGAACTCGCCGTCCGGGAGGCCCTCGCGCAGCTCGGCGGTGACGATCTCGATGCCGAGCGGCTCGGCCTGGGTGGCCAGCACGGCGGCGGTCTGCGCGAACACGTCGACGTCGACGGCCAACCGGTTGGCGTTGCCTTTCACCGCGCGATGCATCAGCGTCATCGCCTCGGCGGCCGCGGTGCCCTCGTCGAGCATCGATGCGTTGGCCACCTCGAGGCCGGTCAGGTCGGCCACCATGGTCTGGAAGTTCAGCAGCGCCTCCAGCCGACCCTGGCTGATCTCCGGCTGATACGGCGTATAGGCGGTGTACCAGGCGGGGTTCTCCAAGATATTGCGGAGCAGCACAGGCGGTGTGTACGTGTCGTAGTAGCCCTGCCCGATCATCGACACCGCGACGGTGTTGGCGTCGGCCAGTGTCCGCAGCTCAGCCAGCGCTTCGGCCTCGGTAGCCGCCGGCGGCAGCTGATCCAGGCCGGGCGCGGCGCCGGAACCGGTCAATCCGTCCAGAATGCCCGCGGGCAAAGCGCGACGCGCGAGTTCTTCGAGGGAGTCGACCCCGATGACCTCGAGCATCGCCGCGACGGCAGCGCTGTCCGGGCCGATGTGCCGGTCGGCAAAGAACGGGTTGGTGTAGTCGGACATTTGCGAACTCCTGACAAAGACGGAGGAAGGCAGGTCCTCCCCCTCTGTCGTCTACCCGAACCGGGCGCCTGAGAGATTCGACATCCGAATGTCTTTCCCCATGGGCGGGCGACCCGAAAGTCACCGCTTTCCAGAGGCATCGGGGTCTGGCGCGGTCCGGGTGCCTGAGAGGTTGACGGAGAGGTATTGCTCCTTCGGCGTCCGTGGCTGGCGGCCACGGAACTCTCCCGCGCAAGAACGATGCGGTGTCGAGTTTACCGACTCGATGCCGCCGGCGTAGCCAGCGGCATGGACATAACGGCTGGAGTCAGCCGATCTTGCGGTCGCGGTGCTTGCGCCGCGAAGCCAGCTCGTCTTCCGGCGCGGCGATCGACTCGCCGTCGTCGGCGCGCTCGCCGGGGAAATCTGCGATTGCGCCGGTCAGCTCGCGCATCGCTCCGGACACGGCGATGCCGAACACGCCCTGTCCACCCTGCAGCAAGTCGACGACTTCTTCGGCCGAGGTGCACTCGTAAACCGTGGTGCCGTCGGAGAACAGTGTGATGTTGGCCAGGTCCTGCACGCCGCGCTGACGCAGGTGATCAACCGCGACACGGATGTTGTGCAACGAGATCCCGGTGTCGAGCAAACGCTTGACGATCTTGAGCACGAGGATGTCTTTGAAGGAGTACAGCCGTTGGCTGCCGGATCCGGCGGCGCTGCGGATCGACGGCACTACCAGCGAAGTACGCGCCCAGTAGTCCAACTGGCGATACGTGATCCCGGCGATCTGGCAGGCGCTCGGGCCGCGGTAGCCGACCAGCTCGTCGGGCACCGAATCGTCGGGGAACAAGCCACCCTGCACGGGCTCGCTGGAAACGCGGATTGCCTGATCGGGGCGGGAGGCCGGGCTGTCGTCGAGCGCGCTCAAAGACTCGAGATCCAGTTGATCTTGACGTGGTTGGTCACCCACGGTGCTTCCTCTCGCCGATCGCGCTCGTTACGGGCTGGCCGGTTTCCGCGTTTGCTCGCGTTTGCTCAATCGAGTGCTTGTGAGCATACGCTTTTCGACTCACTCTGGTGTCCGTAGAACTAATTAGTCGAATTCAAAGTATGGCGGTCGAGGCGGTGACTCCCCGCTATCCGCTGGGCGTGTCGAGGTCGAACTCGCAGTTGAGACGCATCCGTGATGTTGTCGACTCGGGTATGCCCTGCTCGATTAATGCGACTCGCACTTTTTTGGGCGGGCCGACGTCGATTTCCGTTTTGCGTTCAGGTGGCCTTGAAATCGTCAGGCGAGACGCTGTCCAAAAACTCTTTGAACTTCTCCACCTCGTCTTCGCGAACGGCGGTGGACGGCTCGTCGTCGTTCTCGTCGGGGATCAGCAGGCCAGCCTCCGCGAGGACGGCTTCTTCGACGTAAATCGGTACGCCGACCCGTAAAGCGATGGCCACCGAATCCGATGGCCGCGCCGACACTGTGATGTTCCGGTCAAAGATCAAGTCAGCGTAGAACGTGCCTTCCTGCAGGTCGACGATACGCACCTCTTTGAGCGAATGGCCAAGCGCGACAATGAGATCTCGAATCAGGTCGTGGGTCAGCGGACGCGGCGGCTCGACTCCCTGCTGCTCGAGCGCAATCGCGGCTGCTTCGGACTGGCCGATCCAGATCGGCAGGTACCGGTCGCCGTCAGCCTCGCGCAGCAACAGCACCGGCTGGTTCTGGGGCTGCTCGACGCGAATGCCGACGACGCGAACTTCACCCATCTGTGTCTGCCCTCCGCACGTGCTGCCGTCTCCGATCAGACCTGCTCCGACGTCGCGGTGCAAACACCAAGCCGCCGAACGCAAGCTGTGGTCCAAAGTCTAGTCCTTCAGCGGTGGAGAACGTCGCGCACTGCGGACTTGATCAACGAGGTGTGCAGCGTGATCGCCAGGGCAGCGACTTCGCGTGCGAGGTCGTCGGCGCGGTCGCGGGAACCGGTCTTGCCGGCCTTGACGAGGGGCCCGGCAATCTGCGCTATCAGGTCGGATTGCCGGTCGGCGGCCGAGCGGAATGCCCGGAGATGACGCGGTTCGACGCCGTAATCCGCGAGTGCTCGGGCGCACTGCAGGATCACCACGGCGTGCTCGTCGAAAAAACCACCCGGACCGGTGGTGATCACCCCCGCCTTGAGCAGCGCCGTGAGCAACTCGGCGTCAACCCCTGAACGCTCCAGCAGGTCTTCTCGACTGAGCCGGACGCGGGCAGTGGACACCGCTGCCGAGTCCGAGGCGGACGCTGCGGCGCCATTCTCGCCGACCGAGACCAATCGCGGTACACCGTAAGGTGATCCGGCCGGTGGCAGCTCGCCGTCGGGCTGCGCGTCCAGCTGGGCCTTGATCACCTTCAGCGGCAGGTACTGGTCACGCTGGGCCGTCAGTATGAAGCGCAGGCGTGCGCAGTCGTAGGCGGTGAACCGGCGATAACCCGATGCCGCGCGTTGTGGCGTTACAAGACCCTCGGCTTCCAAGAAACGGATCTTGGAAATCGTCACATCCGGGAAGTCCGGCCGTAGCAGGTCAAGGACCGCTCCGATAGACATCCCGCTCAGTGCGGGGGTCTCGGGCGCGGTCACTAGCTTCCGGGCCCTCCGTCGTCACCGACCTTGGGACCGGTCAGGAATACCAGGCGGAATTTGCCGATCTGCACCTCGTCGCCGTTTGCCAGCACGGCCGAGTCGACCGGCTCGCGGTTGACGTAGGTGCCATTCAGGCTGCCGACGTCAACCACGTGGAACTCGTCGCTCTCCAACCGGAATTCGGCGTGCCGACGGCTGACAGTGACGTCGTCGAGGAAGATGTCGCTGTCGGGATGACGGCCGGCCGACGTGGTGGGTTGGTCGAGCAGGAAGCGCGAGCCGGCATTCGGCCCCCGTTTGACGACCAGCAACGCTGAACCGACCGGCAGCCCTTCGACACCGGACACCGCGGTCTCCGAGCCCGACTGCGCGGGAGCGTCCAGTTCATTGAGGAAGTCGGCGCGGAAAACAGATGTCGTCTCCACGGTGACTTCATCAGAAGTCTGGTCGTTGTCCTTGTCCGTCACCCGCTGCTCCTTACTGACCGCTGCTGCGTTGTCTGGTTGGGTCCGGTCGACCGGCTTCCCACCCGCTGTGACCGTCGATGTGACGACCGTACCGCGCACAGGAGCCCAATGTGCCGTCCCCCGCCGGATCGGCGGCGACATCTGATCGCCGTCCGAGTCCGGCCCGGTCCGGCATGCATCGTTGCCGGGCGCAGGGAACGATAACAGGGTCATTCAGCCAGCGTGCCGCGGTAGGTGTCGGCGTCCAGCAGCTCCGCGAATCCCTTCTCCAGGGCCTCGGCGTCGACCTGGAGGTCAATGAGCCAGCCGCCGCCGTAAGGATCGGAGTTGACCAGCTCGGGGCTGGCGTCCAACTCTTCATTCACAGCAACAACTTTCGCCGTCACCGGTGCGTACAGATCTGACACGGACTTGGTCGATTCCACTTCGCCGAAGGCGTCCCCGGCCGACAGGTCACTACCCACATCAGGCAGCCGGACGAACACGACGTCGCCGAGGGCATCCTGGGCGAAGTCTGTGATCCCCACCCGGACGGTGTCGTCCCCGGTTCGCCGAATCCACTCGTGTTCGGCGGTGTAGTGCAAATCAGGTGGGATTTCGCTCACGGTTTTCCTGTTCTGGTCGGTTACTACTTGACTGGCTGAGCGTATTGGCGCGGTTTTGGTTGTCGCAAGGCGGTGATGTCGACCTTGTCACCCTGCTGCACCGACATGGTGCCGCCGACGCGTTTGACACTGTCCACCGCGCCGCCGGGAATGTTCATCGCTGCCGCAAGCGTCGGTGGATCTCCAATGGCGGCAACTGAATACGGCGGTATGAGGGTTTTGCCGTCGACGGTCAGCGCACCGGGAGCACCGACGATCCAGGTGTCGACGCCGGTCCGCACCGCCTGGTGCCCATCGCTGATCTGGATGGCCTCGGCGCCGGCGGCCCGTAGTTCGTCGAGCACGTCGAGCATCGCCTGCGGCGCAACCCCGGGCCCGGGATCCTCGATGCGCACGGTGACACCGGGGCCGGTGGCGCCGACTGTGCCGATCAGGATCGACAACGCCGCCAGCCGGGCCTGAGCGTTCTGGATCGCGGCCTGGTCGCTGCTGCCCGAAGCCTGCAGAGCGTTCAACGAGCGCTGCAGTTCGGCGACTTCGGTACTGAGCGTCGCTTCGCGTTGACGCAGCGAATCCAGCAGCACCAGCAGGTCCGCGGGACGGGCCGTATCCAATGAGTCGCCAGTGTTGGTCTGGTGCACCTGGGTTGCGATGGCCACGCCCAGCAGCAGACACAAGATCAGGGCCAGCGCGCCGAAAACTTTGCGGCCGCGTCGCAGAAATCCGCGCGGCTGCAACTCGCCGATCGCGGGTTTCGGTTGGTGCGGCGCCAGTTCGTGGCGACCATGCTGCTCGGCCTCCTCCGCCTCCACGGGCTTTTCGGCATCGGGCTGGTGCGACTCCGTGGTGGTGTCGTCGGCTTCGGGATCGGTGTCGCTCATGTCGGACGTATACCCGTTACGCCCCGAAGAGTCGGCGCCGCAGCGCCGCGGCGTTGCCGAAGATGCGGATACCCAGCACGACGATGATCGCGGTCGACAGCTGTGTGCCGACGCCCAACTGGTCACCGACGTAAACGATCAGCGCCGCGACCAATACGTTGAACACGAACGACACCACGAAGACCTTCGGGTCGAAAATCCGTTCCAGGTATGCGCGCAACCCGCCGAACACCGCGTCGAGTGCGGCGACGACCGCGATCGGCAGATACGGCTGGATGACCTCCGGCACGCTGGGATGAAAGACCAGGCCCAGCACGATACCGACGGCTAGCGCTGCGATACCGATCATCGATGCTCTGCCTTCGCTATCTGGATGTTTTGCACTAGGTTTTCCCGCACTACGACCCAATCTGTTTGGCGAACTTGACATCTCGGACCGCCCCGGCGGGCAGCGTGAGATTGTCCTTGGCGCTGACGCTCACGCCGACGCCGTATGAGGTCTCCAGGAGTCGCAGCCGGCGTAGGCCCGGGCTGTTGTCGAACACGTCTTGCATCGCATGCGGTGGCCCGACCGCCAGAACCACATACGGACTGCTGGTGGGATTGTTGTCGACCAGAATCGCGCCCCCAGCCTGCCGGATAGTCACGTTCGGGCCGATCCGGACTCCGTCGACGGAGATGGCCTCGGCACCGCTTGCCCACAACGAGTTGACGACCAGCTGCAGGTCCCGATCGAGGATGATCTGCTGGCTGCCGGCGACTCGCTGCTTGGAGACGTCGGACAGGTTCGGGCCGACGCCGGGCTCGGTCACGGTGACGCTCAGACCCGGACCAGTGACCGGGGTGCTCGCGGCGGCCAGGCCAAGCCGGTCGAGGCTGGCGAGCAGTTGCTGGCCTGCGGCGTCTTCGGCCAACGCGTGCCGCTGAACGTTATCACGTTGCGCGGCAAGCGTATTGCGACGTGCGGTGAGCGCGCCGGTCGCCGCCTCTTCGGAACGCACGCCGGCCGCCAGCACCCGTTGCGCCGCGCTGACTCCCGGTGCGACCAGCCGGGCCTGAGCGACAGCCGCAGCGAACACCGACGCCACCAGTAATGCGGCCAGCGCTTGCCAGACCCAGCTCATGGCGCGGGCTCGGCGGGTTGGTGGCTCGCCGCTGCGGTCCTGCTGCGCGGCCGCGGCCGCATAGCCGGGATCCAGATGCTCGGAAAGCAGGGCGCGCAGCAGCGACGGCACGGGGATCAGCTGCGGTCGTCGGGCATTGTGTGCGCTGAGGCCCGCGTTGGGGTCGTAGCCGCCGAGTGCCTGGTCAGCCATCGCGGGCCTTCACCGGCGGCATTCGGCGCAGCACCGTGACAACCTGCCACGCGTACACGAAGAACGACCACAGGTACATGTAGGTGCCCCAGATCAAAAACGCCCAGCCGCAAGCCAATACGACACGACTCCACTGCGCGTCCCACTGACCCAGCAGAATCAGCGGGAAGGCCGACATCAACGCGAACGTCGCTGCCTTACCGACATAGATCACCGGCAGGGCGGTGATGCCGCGGGTGCGCAACAGTGGCAGCTCAGCGACCAGCAGCACATCGCGCACCAGCAGAATCGCGATGATCCACCACGGCACGATGTGGCGGAGCCCGAACGCGATCGGCGTCGTCACCATGTACAGCCGGTCGACGAAGGGATCCAGATACTCCCCCAGCCTTGACGACTGGTTCATCAGCCGGGCGATCTTGCCGTCGGCCCAGTCGGAGGCGCCGCTGAACATCAGGATGGCGACCGCCCAGCCGTCGGCGTGGGCGACCAGCAGCAGATAAACGAAGACCGGGATCAGTGCCAGACGGACTCCGCTGAGCACGTTGGGCACCGTCAGGAGCCGGTCGTGGGCAGGCGGCCGGTTCATGTGCGGTGACCTTATCTGAAGATGCCCGGCAGGCTCAGCGCGGAAAGCGAGTCGTCGGACAGCGGGTTGTCGTGCACCATGTAAGTCCACGTCGACGTCGGACGGGCCAACTTGGACAGATCCACGCCAGGCTCGTCCTCGATCGACGCTGAGGTCTCGAAGGTCTGCTGCGCCGCTTCGATCGCGTCGGCGGCCAGTGACGCGAACGCGTCGACGGCCATCCGGTGGAATTCGTCGAGCGGGTTCTGCCGTCCCAGCGCTCGCAGGTGGATGCTTTCCCGGATGTCGGCCAGGTAAGCGAGATGGTCGGCCCACCCGCGGTCGAGGTGATACAGCATGATCAGCCGGCAGATTTTCTCGAGCTGATCTTCGGAAAGGTCTTCTGACAGCTCGTCGTAACGTTCGGGGGCCAGCTCGGCGAGCTCTTCGCGAGCGGCGGCGGTGCTGAGCAGTCTGTTGCGCCGCTCGACGATGATGGCTCGCTGCTGAGCGGTCAACTGGTTGTAGCGCCAGGTGTTGGCGTGCACGTCGAGCAGGCGGCCTTCCGCGACACGCTGGGCGTGATCGAGCAGTCCGGCCACCTTGTTGCTGACGATGCGGCCGTCGTCGTCGGTCTGCATCGGCAGCTTGTTGGGCTCGAGGTTGGCCGCCGCGACGTCGTCTTCCCAGCTCGAGAAGAAGACCGACGATCCGGGATCGCCCTGACGGCCGGCGCGGCCGCGCAGCTGGTTGTCCAGTCGCTCGGTGTGGTGCCGGCCGGTGCCGACGACATGCAGACCACCGAGCTCGACCACCTTCTCGTGGTCGGCTTCATCGGAACCGCCGAGCCGGATGTCGGTGCCGCGGCCGGCCATCTGCGTGGACACCGTGACGGCCCCGAGCGTGCCGGCCTCGGCGATCACCCCGGCTTCCTCGGCGTCGTTCTTGGCGTTGAGCACCACAGCGGGGACGCCGCGACGCTGCAGTCGTTCGTGCAGCTCTTCGGACTCGGCCACGTCGTGGGTGCCGACCAGGACGGGCTGTCCGGTCTCGTGGATGTCGATGATGTGCGCGATGATCGCGTCGATTTTCGCCGCGGCGGTGATGTAGACCCGGTCGGTTTCGTCCTCGCGAACGTTGGGCGTGTTCGGCGCGATCGGAGAGACACCGAGCTTGTAGAACTGGCGCAGCTGTTCGCCTGCGGCCAAAGCGGTTCCGGTCATGCCGCACACCGTCGGGTAGCGGTTGATCAGCGCCTGCACGGTGATGGTGTCGAGCACCTCACCGGTTTCGGTGGTCTCGATGCCCTCTTTGGCCTCGACCGCGGCCTGCAGACCGTCCGGCCAGCGTTGCAGCTGGGCGATGCGGCCGCGGGAGGCGTTGATCAGGTGCACGGCGTCGTCGCGCACGATGTAGTGCACGTCGCGGTGCAGTAGGACGTGCGCGTGCAGCGCGACGTTGACCTCGGTGAGCGTGGTGCCGACGTGCTCCTCGGAGTAGAGATCGATTCCGCCGAGCTGCTTTTCGAGTTTGTGCGCACCGGCCTCGGTCAGGTGCACGTTGCGGCTGTCGGAGTCGGTGTCGTAGTCGTCGCCGGCGTGCAACTCGCCGACCAGCCGGATGACTTCCAGCCGCGGCTTCTCACGGTGGCTTGTTCCGGCCAGCACCAGCGGGACCAGCGCCTCGTCGACCAGCACCGAGTCGGCTTCGTCGATAAGGGCGACGTCCGGGTTGGGCGACACCAGGTCGTCGACATCGGTCACCAGCTGATCGCGCAACACGTCGAAGCCGATCTCGTTGACCGACGCGTAGGTGACATCGCAGTTGTATGCCGCGCGACGCTGCTGGGCGGTCGATTCCCCGGTCACCCAGCCGACCGTGACGCCCACCGCCTCCAGCAGCGGCCCCATCCACTCGGCGTCGCGGCGGGCCAGATAGTCGTTGATGGTCACGACGTGAACGTGCCGACCGCCCAACGCGTAGCCGGCCGCGGCGATCGCTCCGGCCAGCGTCTTGCCCTCACCGGTTGCCATTTCGACGACGTCGCCGGCCAACATCCGCAGCGCCCCGAGCAGCTGCACGTCGAACGGCCTGAGCCCGGTGGCCCGGTCGGCGGCTTCCCGCGCGATGGCGAGGTACTGCGGGACGTCGTCGGCCTCGGCCAGGTCGTCGAGGTCGAGCAGGCCGGCGGCTTTGCGCAGCTGCTCGTCGTCGAGACCGGCGGCTTTCTCGTCATACTCGGCCGACGCGGTGACCTGGGCCAGTGAGCGGCCCTGGTTCTTCTCGGTGCTCGCGCCGAGCAGTCGCCAGAAGCGGCCGCTCACCCGGGCGGACGAAGAGCTGGTGGTCTTTGACACAGGTCAACGGTACGTCAGGTGCGTCACGCCAGATTGGACCGGCGTGGATAGGCGACATCGGGATCGGTGAGCACATTGACCACGGCGGGCAGACCGCTGCCCAGCGCGCGCGTCAACGCCGGCCGCAGCGCGGCCGGCGTGGAGACCAGCTCGCCATATCCACCGAGCGCACGCACCACCTCGTCGTAGCGGGTGCCGGGCCGCAGTTCGGCCACCACCGAATAGCCGTACAGCGCTTTCATCGGGTGGTGCTCCAGAGCCCAGATGCCGTTGTTGCCGATCACCGAGACGACGGGAACGTCGTGCCTGGCCAGCGTGTCCCATTCCATGCCGCTGAATCCGAAGGCGCCGTCGCCCTGCAGCAAGATGACCTGACGGTCCGGTCGGGCCAATTTGGCGGCCAGCGCGTAGCCGGGACCCGAACCGAGGCATCCGAACGGACCGCTGTCGAGCCACGCACCCGGCACATAGCTGTCGAGCACCCGGCCGGCGTACGAGCCGAAGTCGCCGGCGTCGACGACGACGATCGCGTCGCGGTCCAGCAGCGGAGCGAGTTCGGCGTAGACCCGCATCGGGTGCAGCGGGCTGCGGTCATCGGCCAGCTCGCCGAGCTCGCATTCGCGCGCCGCAGTCTCGGTCGCCCGCAGATCGGCGATCCACTCCTGGTGGCCGCCGGTATCTGCCCGCGGCGTGTCGCTCAGGACAATCAGGGTCGACGGCAGGTCGCCGTAGAGCTCGGCGGCAACCGGCCGCGGATGTCCGCGGTCGGGGTGCACACGATCGGCGACGATCAACTGGGTGTCTTGTCCGAATACCCCGCCGAATCCCAGCCGGAAGTCCATCGGTACCCCGATGACGACCGCAACATCGGCCTGCCCCAACGCTTTTGAGCGTGCCCGCGAAAACGCCAGCGGATGGTCGGCGGGCACCGTGCCGCGGGCCATGCCGTTCATCAGCACCGGGATCCGTTGCTCCTCGGCCAGTCGCAGCAGCGCCGCTTCGGCGTGACCCCACCAGACGTTGGTGCCCGCCATGATGACCGGTCGCTGCGCGGCGGCCAGCAGGCTGACCGCGCGGTCGAGCGCGTCGCCGTCGGGCAGCGACGGCGCTGGCGACGCGGTCAGGGCGCCGGGGTGTCCGGTGTCGGTGGCGAAGGAGAATGCGTGGTCCATCGGAAAGTCGATGAACGCCACCCCCGATGGCGGGCCGACCGTGGCCCGCAGCGCGTCGTCGATCAGGCCGCTGACCGCCTCGGCCGAAGGCGCGGTGGCGGCGAATCGAGTCAGCGGTGCCACGAACGGCACATGGTCGATCTCCTGCAGGGACCCCATGCCCCACCGCCCCGCGGGCGCCCGGCCGCCCAGAACCAGCAGCGGCGACGAATTCTGCTGGGCGGCAGCCATTGCGCTCATCCCGTTCGTCACGCCCGGGCCCGCGGTCAGTGCCGCCACGCCCGGCTGACGTGTCACCTTCGACCAGCCCTCGGCCGCGAACGCGGCGGTCTGCTCGTGGCGGGTGTCGATCAGCCGGATGCCCTCGCTGCGGCAACCGTCGTAGAGCGAGAACAGATGGCCGCCGGATAACGTGAAGACGGTATCGATTCCGCTGGCTTTCAGCCGCCGGGCGATCAGTCGGCCCGCATGGAAGGTGTCCTCGGCGTCGTTGCCCATGGGCGCAGCCTATCGACTCCCCTGCGGTACTTTTGCGGGGAAGCATCCACGAGACGTTGGCCGGACGCCGCGTTGGCAAGGAGACGCGACTTTGGAGCCAAAGCCTTTCGAGCCCTCGATCGATTGGTCCGCGGCAACCACGGAATCACTGTGGTGGCTCGTCAAGGGCTGGGCGATCGCCGCGGTGTGCGTCCTGCTGGTGCTGATCCTGCTGCGATACCTCACCGGGTGGGGCCGCCAGTACTGGCGGATCACCGGCGGCTACTTCAATGGACGACATGCGGTGGCGGTCTGGCTGCAGCTGGCCGCCCTGCTGCTGCTGGTTCTGCTTTCGGTGCGCCTGACGGTCCTGCTCAGTTTTCAGAGCAAGGACATGTTCACGTCGCTGCAAACAGCATTCGAAGGCGCTGCCACGGGTAACGAGCTAATCAAACATTCTGGAACACATGGCTTTTGGATGTCGCTGGTTCATTTCAGCGTGCTGGCGTCGCTGTTCATCGGCCGGCTTCTGGTGGACATCTACCTGACCCAGCGGTTCATGATCGCCTGGCGCGTGTGGTTGACCGGCCATCTCACCGACGATTGGCTGCGTGGTCGGGCCTACTACCGGGATCTGTTCATCGACAACACCATCGACAACCCCGACCAGCGCATCCAGCAGGACGTCGACATCTTCACCGCTGGAGCCGGCGGCACTCCGAATATCCCGTCCAACGAAACCGCGAACACGCTGCTGTTCGGAGCGGTGCGTGCGGTGGTTTCGGTGGTGTCGTTTGCCGCCATTCTCTGGGATCTATCCGGGCCGCTGGACATCTTCGGTTTCCAGCTCCCTCGCGCGATGTTCTGCATTGTCGTGGTCTTTGTGGCGGTCGCGACGGGCGTCGCGTTCCGGCTCGGGCGTCCGCTGATCTGGCTCAGCTTCAACAACGAGAAGCTCAACGCCGCGTTCCGCTATGCCCTGGTCCGGTTGCGCGATGCGGCCGAGGCGGTCGGCTTCTACCGGGGTGAGCAAGTCGAGCGAACGCAGCTGTGGGACCGTTTCACCCCGGTCATTGTCAACTACCGCAGATACGTCCGCCGGACGATCGCGTTCAACGGCTGGAACTGGTCGATGTCACAGGCGATTGTGCCGCTGCCGTGGGTCGTTCAGGCGCCTCGGCTTTTTGCCGGTCAGATCGCGTTCGGCGACGTTACGCAGACGGCGACGGCGTTCGGCGAGATCAGCGATTCATTGTCGTTCTTCCGCAACAACTACGACGCCTTCGCCTCCTTCCGCGCGGCCATCATCCGTTTGCACGGGCTGGTCGACGCCAACGACAAAGGCCGCGATCTGCCCGCGGTGCTGACCCGGCCCACCGACGACGGGTCGGTCGAATTCGACGGCGTGGAGGTGCGGACACCCGACGGCGACCCACTGGTCGATTCGCTGGACGTGCGCCTGGAATCCGGCCAGTCGCTGGTGATCACCGGGCAGTCGGGTGCCGGTAAGACCACGCTGCTGCGCAGCCTGGCCGAATTGTGGCCGTACGCCTCGGGGACGCTGCGCTGCCCGGACGGCGACAACGCGACGATGTTCTTGTCGCAGTTGCCTTATGTGCCGCTGGGTTCCTTGCGGACCGTGGTGTGTTATCCGAGCTCGCCGGCCGACATCTCGGACGAATCGTTGCGCGACACCTTGACAAGGGTCGCGCTGGCACCCCTGATCGATCGTCTCGACGAAGAGCGTGACTGGGCTAAAGTCCTGTCGCCCGGTGAGCAACAACGGGTGGCCTTCGCGCGGATCCTGTTGAACAAACCCAAGGCGGTCTTCCTCGACGAAAGCACATCGGCGCTCGACGAAGGGCTCGAGCACGCGCTGTATCAGTTGCTGGAGAACGAATTACCGGATTGCGTCGTGGTCAGCGTCAGCCATCGACCGGCCGTTGAGCTGTTCCACGAACGACACCTGAAGCTACTCGGCGGCGGCCCGTGGCACCTGGGCCCGGTGAGCAAGGAGCCGGCGACGGTCTAGCGCTTGCCGGCCGCGTGCGCGCCGGCGCGGCGCCCGAAGAATGACCCCTCGCCGAGCTGCGTGCCGCTGGCGTATCCCTTGCCGTCCTGGGCGATGTTGGACGCGCACGCGCCGACCGCGTACAGGCCTGGGACGACGCTGTCGTCGCCGCGTCGCACCTGGCCGTCGACGGTGACGGCCAGACCGCCCATCGTGAATCCGGAGTACATCGCCCGCCCGAGTGACAGGTCGAAGACTGCCCAGGGTCCATTAGCCTGCGGTGCAACATATTCCGGCTGCTTGTGAAAGTCGGGGTCCTCGCCGTTGGCCGCGAACTCGTTGTAGCGCTCCAGCGTCGCCGCAACGCTGCCCGCAGGCAACTCCAGTGCGGTCTCCAGTTCGGCGATCGTCTCGTAGCCGTCGAGGAACCGGATCAACGGCATCGCGGGCATCTCGGTGTGGGCCTCGTCGACGATCAGGTATGCGGTTTGGTCCGGCTGCTCGAGCACGAAAGCCGATGTGCGCGAGTGGTAGGAGTCCTCGGCGACGAAGCGCTTGCCGTCCTTGTTCACGATTACGCCCGTCAGCAGGAGTTCGGGCGGATAGGCCGCCGCGGTGATGAACTGTTCGTTCATGTTTTCGGTGACGCCGCCCGCTGAGACGCCCATCCGCAGACCCAGGCCGTCGTCGTTGGGGTTACCCAGGATGTAGGGCGCGACCAGCCCATGGTGTTTGGTGCGCCGCGGCTGCCCCAGCGCGGGAGTGTGCTCGGCGACCATCTCCGGGTTCATCGCAAAACCGCCGGCCGCGATGATCACCGATCTGGCTTTGACCGCACCGGTTTCGGTGAAGTGCTTCCAGGCGACGCCGGCCACGGCTCCGTCGCCGTCCAGGATCAGGTTGGTTGCCCCGGTCTCGTATCGGATCTGCACGCCCAATTCGTCGGCGCGTTTGACCAGTAGATCGATCACCATCGATGCGCCACCGAGTTCGCCGGGCACCGGCACGGAGTGCCCGCGCGGCGAGGGGATGGCCTGCTCGCAGAACGGCCACACCTTTTCGTTACCGGTGTAGCTCAGGCCTTCGGTTCCCGGCGGAACAACTACCTTGCCCGGGTAGAAGCTGCGTTCGAACTGAAAACCCAAGTCTTCCAACCAGTTGAAGTGCTCGACGCTGCCGTCGCTGTAGGCGCGGATCTTCTCGTGATCTGGGTCGCGCGACACCGCGACCAGATACTTGTACATCTCCTCGGCGGAGTCGGGATGTCCGGTCGCCTGCTGGACCGCGGTGCCGCCGCCAAGGTAGAAGTGGCCGCCGGCAAGCGAAGTCGTTCCGCCGGCCGCGGCCGCGCGCTCCAACACCAGTACCCGTGCTCCGGCGGCGGCCGCAGTGACGGCGGCGCAACCGCCGCCGATGCCGAAGCCGATCACCACGACGTCCGCATCGTCCGACCAGGACGACACATTGTCGGCGTTCAGAGTTGCTGGAATGTCAGTGCTCATTGGCGCTGCTCCTGCCTGATGTAGTCGAAGAACTGCCGCATCTCGGCGGAGAAATGCGCGATCTCCAGAAACGGAACCCCGTGTTGCGGGGCAGACAGATAGGCGAACCGTAGGCCGCCGGGCATCACACCCTGTTGCGGCACGGAGGCTCCTTGTTCGGCGGCTAAGGCAAGAGCGGCATCAAAATTCTCGAGGCTGTCGGCCTCGACGCAGATGTGGTGCAGACCCGGGCCGCTGTCCCGCAGAAAGTCACTATAGATATTAGGTCCGCGGACCGGTTCGATCAGCTCTAGCTGCATGTCGCCGAGATAGCTCAGCGAGATGTGGGCCACGAAGTCGGCCGGGCCGCCCAGGTAGCTGCAGGTGTCCGGGGCGAAGTGGATGTCGGGCAGCCTCACCCACTTCTTGACGCCTAACAGCCAGGTGAGAGCCGTTTCTGTGGTACTCAGGTCGTTCGTCACCCACGCGACTTGGACCGGTGATCCGAATGAGAGGCTCATCGCCTCGCAGGATAACCCAGCGTCCGCCCGGCAGGAACCACCGGAAATGATGTTGCCACCGCGAGGCGTTTACGGCGCCCACGTTCCCGCTGAACACGTTCTAATTCGTGGTCGGGACCCCGAACGGCTGCGCGCCGGCATCGGACTGGTTGAGCACGCCGACCAGCAGCCGGATCTGGGTGTCGAACACCGGCCGCGGGTCGCTCAGCGTGTCGACGCCGTACTGGCCGAACACCTCGAGGCTGATCGCGCCCACCACGCCCGCCCAGATCGCGAAGCATTTGGCGATGACGGCATCGTCGCCGGGAAATCCGAACTCCTGCCGGAGTCGTTCAAAGTCTGACGATATCGGTTGTGGCGCTGGGTGATTCGTCAGTCTGATGTCGCCGGTCGCGATACCGGCAGCCACCGCGTCGAACACCGCGCCGACCACTCGCGTGCCAGGGCCGACCGTTCGGTCGGCCGGTGCGTGATAACCGGGTACCGGGCTGCCGTACAGCAGCGCCCAGCTGGCCGGGTGCGCGATCGCCCAGTCGCGAGCCGCATGCGCGATCGCGACAACGTCGTCGCTCCACACGTCCGGCACGGCGTCGCGGGCGCGATCAACCGCGTCGGCGAGCTCGGAATAACCGTCGACCAGCAACAACGTCAGCAGCTCGTCGCGGCTGGAGATGTATCGGTACACCGCCGACGACACCATCCCCAGGTCGCGGGCGATGGCGCGCAGCGACAACCCGGCCGCGCCATGCTCCACCAAATGGCGGCGGCCCAGCTCGATGATCTGCGCTTCGATGCGCTCACGCGAGTCGCGACGCTTCGCCATCTGCCCAGTTTGACACAAAAGAGAACAGTGCTCTTGTTTTTTCGTCCCGGGTGTGTCAGGGTCATCCATATCGAGAGCAGTGCTCTCAGACTGGATCTCCCGAAAGGATGCATCATGTCGGTGCGTTACGACGAGCCTCACGCCGCGGCCAAAGCCGCCAACTCACTGATCCGCTGGTTGGCCGAGGTCGGGATCAGCATCGCCGGCACCCGGGCTCTTCGCGTGCGCGGTCGCAAAACGGGCCGGCTTCACGGCGTGGTGATCAATGTGCTGACCGTGGACGACCGTGACTATCTGGTGTCGCCGCGCGGTACCACCCAATGGGTGCGCAACGTCAGGGTGGCCGGTGAAATCGACATGGGACCGCGCTGGCGGAGCCGCAGAGTCAGGGCCGTCGAATTGGATGACGCGGCGAAGCCCGAGTTGCTCCGGCGGTACATAGACAAGTGGTTCTGGGAGGTCAAAGGCCATATCGCCGGGCTGACTCCCGATTCCAGCGACGAGCAGTTACGTGCGGCCGCGCCGTCGATACCGGTGTTCGCACTCGCCGATCTCGGCTGACACCTAGATCGCCGGACCGCCGACGCCCACGTCCTGCCGGATCTGCTGGGTGGTGGACTGCCACGACACCGCGGCCGGGAATCCGCCCCACACGCTGTTGAAGATGCCGACGATCCGGGCGGTGCCGGGACCGTTGGTGAGGTAGACCGGGCCGCCGGAGTCGCCTTGCTGGCTGATGACGCCATGGCCCATCGTGAACCAGCCATTGTTGACGCTCTCGACGGTTCCGCAGCTCTCGCCCGTCACCACGCCGAAATGGCAGATGGGCTCGCCGGGCGTCACGACCAGCCCTGGATCCGACTCGAGCGCGCGTCCACCCGGGAGAACGTTGTTCACTGCGACATCGGCCGCCAGCACGATCGCCTCGTAGTCGTCGACCTGCTGGTCAGTCTTGACGACCGCGCCGTTCGGCGTGTTGTCTCGGAACGTCGCGAGGTTGCCGATGACTTTGTTGTCCTTGTCGAACACCGGGCCGTCGCCCCGGCAATGGCCCGCGGTGAACGCCACCCGCAATGCCGGGTCGACATAACCCAGGGTGCACAGGTGGGGACCCTGGTGGATTTCCATTCCGGGAAAAACCAGAACCGGGTCGGCGTTGGCGTTGCCGGGTAAGCAGGCCGCCGCCAGCATGGCGGTAACCGTCGCGCCGAACGCGCGGATTGCCGATCGGCGCACCGTCGACTCCGATCCGTCGAGGCCGGCGCTGCACCGGCCGGCTATGAGGCTACCTAGCCAAGATTAGGCGAGAGATGCGCAGAGCCGATCGGTTGGAGCGCGCCGGCCGAAATACGGGCCGACGCGCTCCCCCTCGCGATCAAGGAATAGTCAGCACCTGTCCCGGGTGGATCAGGTCCGGGTTTTCGATGCCACTGGCGTCGGCGATGATCTGGTATTTGCTGCCGTCCCCGTAGAAGCGCTCGGAGATGGCCCACAAGGTGTCGCCGGACTCCACGGTGTACGTCCGCGCGGCTTCGGCCTCTGGCTCCGGGGCAGCGGCTTCCTCAACCGCCGGCTCTTCGGCAACCGGTGCGGCGGCTTCTGGCTCGGGCGGCGGTGGAGCGTCGGTCTCGGTCTTGCTCGACCATGCGGCCCCGTCGGCGGCGTACAGCACCAGGTTGCGGTCGTCCTGCAGAACGAGACGCACGTTCTTCTTACCCTTGGTGTCGGTGTGCCACACCGGCTTGTCGGCGGTGTAGAGAACGAAGTTGCCGTCGCCTTGGACCTCGGCGCGGACTACGTCTTCTCCGTTGGTCTTTGACGACCAGATCGCGTGACCACGCGATGCCAGGACCAGGTTTCCGTCGTCTTGCAACGTCAGGGTGTAGGCCCCGTTGCTCGACGTGAGCGATTCACCTTTGACAAGCTTTTGCCCCTCGGCGAGCGTGTCTCCCACTGCATTCCTCCTGTCGTCGCGGCCTGGCGGCTACCGGCCTCGCCGTCGAACTTACTGATCTTGGCTAAGCCATGGGGGCTTTCGGCTCGCCGCAATAAAAACGCTGGATGAACAAGGGCTCACCGAAGCTCCGGCGACTACCGGGACGGCGTCAGCGGAGCGGCGGCATCGGGTTGCGTGACGGATGCAGGCAGCCAGCCCGGAGGGCCGAAGACGTAGCCGAGCCGGTCGCGCAGACGCGTCGCCGACCGGAAATCCCTGGCGATAGAAAGGTATTCGTGGGTTTGCAGTTTCCAGACGTTGAAGGTGTTCACCTGTTTGGTCAGCCCATAGTGCGGACGGAATGTCTCCTTGCGGAAGGTGCCGAACAGCCGATCCCAGACGATGAAAATGCCGCCGTAGTTCTTATCGAGGTATTCGGCATCCATGCCGTGGTGCACGCGGTGATGAGAGGGCGCGTTGAAGACGAATTCGAAAGGCGCCCACATTCTGCCGATCCGTTCGGTGTGCACCCAGAATTGGTATATCAGGTTGACCGAGAAGCTGCAGAAAACCATCCACGGCGGAATACCCAACAGCGGCAACGGAATCCACATCAGGATTTCACCGCTGTTGTTCCACTTCTGGCGCAGCGCGGTGGCGAAATTGAAGTATTGGCTGGAGTGGTGGGCCTGATGGGTGGCCCACATCAGCCGGATCCGGTGCGCGCTGCGGTGATAGCAGTAATAGAGCAAGTCGACACCGAGGATCGCGATCACCCAGGTGTACCAACGCGTCGACGGCAGGTGCCAGGGAGCCAGGTAGGCGTAGATCGCCGCGTAGCCGAGCACGGCGATGAACTTCCAGCCCGCAGTGGTGGCCACCGAAATGAGCCCCATCCGGATGCTGGCCCACGAGTCGGCGGTCAGATAGGCACCCGAGCTCGGGCGGTCGGATTGGCGACCGGCGCCGGCCTCCCGCTCGATGCGTTCGAGCTTGCGGGCAGCCGTCCACTCCAGAATCAACAGCAAGAGAAAGAACGGAATCGCGAACAACACCGGGTCCCGCATCTGCTCTGGCAGAACGGAGAGAAAGCCGGCGATCGCATTCACGCCATATACCCTACGACGTCGCTGACCTGTGCTTGAAGTTTGACCAGACTAGTCCGCGAGCGGGGCACGCGGCATCGGATCGTCCTGGTCACCGGCGTACCAATGCACCGCCTGCACACCGTCCTGCAGCGACAAGTCAGCCACGAGCTTCTCCAGGCGGCCCGGCGCGTGCCTGTCACTGAGCAGATACGCGGTCAAAGCGACACTGTCCTCCCCCGCGCGCCCGGTGTGGATGCCGCGCAATACGAAGTCGCCCTCGCTGGTGTGCTGGACAATCTGTGCGCGCGCGTACTTTTCGGACTTCCGCCGACAGATCACCTGCACTTGGTACGGCTGGTCGTCCTCGTCCTCCTCCACCAAGTTGTCGCGGTCGATCAGATGGCCCAGCGGTCGCCCGAGCAGGTGAATCCCGAGGATGGCGGCGGTGGCGATCAAGGCGAAAAGGAAATGCCCGCCTGCCGCCAGCACCCCGACCGCGGCCGAGCACCACAGGGTGGCGGCGGTGTTGAGTCCATGCACGTTGAACCCCTCGCGCAGGATTACGCCACCACCGAGGAAGCCGACTCCGGACACCACATACGACGCCACCCGGGTCGGGCTGCTGTCGTTGGTCACGACCGCGTAGAGCACGAACAGCGTCGCACCGGTGGCGACCAGCGCGTTGGTGCGCAGTCCAGCCCTTCGCGCCTGCCATTGCCGCTCAATGCCGATGAGGGCGCCGCAGCCGAGCCCGACCCCCAACCGCAGCGCAAATTCAGCGATACTCAGTGTTTGCATGACGCGGCTCTCCTTTCCTTCGAACTGCGGTAACTATCCAGTGTGGACGACGCCGCCTGACATTGGTGCGTTACCACGCCGGTAGCGTGATCCGCTCACTTCGACGGCGCGAACAGGTTCAGGCGCTTCCGAGCTGGATAGCCTTGACTACCAACAGGATCGCTCCGATCACGAGGTATCCGCGCAACGCCAGCATGCCTACTCGCGTGCCGACGGACCAGGTAACCGGCTCCAGCAGGGCCAGTGGCGACATTCGCCATGACTCCCGATCGGCTCGGGCCAATACCTCGGAGAGCTGTTCGAGCACTGGTGGTCTGGGTCGTTGCCGTGCCTTCCACCACAGCGTGGCGAAAGTGGCTCCGGCGCAGACCGCGAAGATCATGCAAAGGCAGACAGAGACCGAGACGATATCGAGGTTGGGAAACATCGTCGTTGCCATCAGGATTCCGGACAACAGCAGCAGTCCACTCACGATGATCCCGGCAACTAAATTGAGCCACGGCCGATTCACCCAAGGGCCCAACACTTCCCGGTCATTGCACAGCAGCAGCAAGAATACGCTGGCGCTCGGCAGGAGCAGTCCGGCAAGAGCCTGAACACCGGTGGTGATCAAACCCAGTGGGGCGCCCGGGATCAGCACAATCGCTGCCGCGATGACGACCATAACGGTGTAGGACAAGTAGAACGGCTTTGCGTCGGCGAAGCCCCGATGCAGTGAATGCTTGAGTCCGAAGACATCACCGAACGCGTAGCTGCTCGCCAGGGTTACCGCCGCCGCCCCGACGATGGAGGCGTCGAGAAGCACGACGGCGAAGACCGACCCGAGCACGGAGCTGTGCTGGCCCAGCAGGTGCGCGAGCACGCCGGCGTCGACGAAACCTCCGCGGCTATTGGTGGCGCGTGCGGCCCAGTCGCCGGTCATCATCAAAGCGGCCCCGCCGATCACCACGACGAAGGCCCCCAAGGTCGTGTCGACTCGCTCGTAGCCGATGAAGCGCGGCATGATGCGCTTGTCGACGACGTTGGATTGCTGGAAGAACAACTGCCATGGCGCCACCGTGGTGCCGACGATGGCGATGATCAACAGCACCGCATCGGAAGTGAAACCACCCGCCACGCCAGGTATGACAAAGGATTTCGCGGCGTGTCCCCAATGCGGATGCGACATCATCAGCATCGGAATCTGCAGCAGGGTGATCGTGATGAAAACCAGCATCGCGCGCTCCCAGCGCCGGAAGCTGCCGGTGGCCATGATGGCGATCAGCGCTATCGCGGCGAACGGGACTACTACGTATCGGGGTATCCCGATGTAATCAGCGGCCAGCGTGATGCCGATGAATTCCGTTATCAGAGTGAGGAAGTTCAGCAGAAACAGGTCGCCGACGGAAAACCATCCCCAGCCCCGGCCGAACCGGTCGTTGATCAATCGCGCATGCCCGACGCCGGTGACGGCACCGAGTCGGACCACCATTTCCTGGTTGACGACGAGCACCGGGACCAACAGCAGCAGCACCCACAGCAAGCTGTACCCGTAGTTCTGCCCGGCCTGCACATAGGTTGCGACACCGCCCGCGTCGTTGTCGCCGACCATCACGATCAGGCCGGGCCCGACGATCGCCAGCAGGGTGGCGAGGCGAGTCTTGAGCGTGCGCGGACGATCGCTGTCGCTCAACCGGATCCGGCCCAGCGCACCCTCGATATCGCCAACGTGGGCGCTGTCGAGCACTGCGGTGGGTACCGGTGCGTCGATGCTCTCGCGGTCTAGTGTGGTCATGGCGGGTAACCCTTCTTGGCGCGCCAGGTGGTTGGTCGTGGCAGGTGTGCGGCAATAATGCTGCCGCTCTTGGGGTTAGGCCCAGCTGCCGCCGACGGCGGAGTCGGTGCTGCTCATGTTGTTGCCGGCGGTCTGGACCTTCTGGCCGTGGCTGTTGGCTTGTTCGTAGATGACCTGGCAGTTGCGGCCCAACTGGGTGATGAACTCCTGGCAGGCCACCGAACCCGAGCCGCCCCAGAAGTCACCGGCGGCCAGCACATCGCGCACGATGGACTGGTGCTCGGCCTCCAGGGAGGCGGCCTGGGAGCGGATCAGCGCGCCGTGGGCATCGACGTCGCCGAACTGGTAACTGATCGACATGACTGGTCTCCTAAGGGGTTTGAGGGGATAGGGGCTAGCTGGACAGGATCTGCTGAGAGGCCTGCTCTTGGCTCTCGTAGTTGTTGGCGTCGCGGATCAGCCCGTCGCGCACCCCGTGCAGCATGTTGACGATGTTGCGGAACGCGGTGTTCATCTGGCCCATGGTGTCGTGGGACGTCATCTGCGCGGTACCGCTCCAGCTGGCACCGGCAATGTTTTGGCTGGATGCCCACATCTTGCGGGCCTCGTCCTCAACGGTCTGCGCGTGCACATCGAAACGGCCCGCCATCGACCGCATCTCGTGCGGGTCAGTCATAAAGCGTGTAGGCATATCTATCTCCTTGCTGTGAATTGGTGCTGGTCGATGTTTGCGTACTTGTCTGCGGAAGGCGTCGTCGCCGACCGCTACCGGTTAGACGAACACCTGCTTGGGCATCACCTTCGGCTTGACGCCGTAACGGGGTCCGCCGAAGCCCATCGCCGACTTGCCGCCGGCGGAGGCCATTCCGGGCATGATGCCCGGCGTGCCGCCCATACCGGTGGCGGCCTCATCGGCCGCCGCGGTCCAGCCGGTGCCCGCCAGCGTGGCGTCGGCGACCGTGGCCGACGGGGCGGCCGCAGACCACGCGGCCGGCACCGACATCCCGCCGACCTCTGCTGCACTGCCCATGCCGGCTAGCGTCGCGCCGCCCATGCCGGACGAGGCGCCCGCCAGGGTCGTGCCGAAGCCCAAACCGGCGCCCAGCGGGGTGACATCGCCGATCGTGACGCCGAAGGGAGCACCGGCAACGAAGTGGTTCAGGGTTCCCATCGCCGAGGCCATCATCATGATGCACCAAGACAGCGTCACGTCCACGGTGTTGACGGTGTCGCCGACCGCGCCGATGCCCCAGAAGTTCTGAACCGAGTTGTACAGGCTCGTGAGTTCGCTGCTGACGCTGGGGGCCGGGTTGGCCGCAGCCGAACTCGTGCTCTGCAGGTTGCCGAGTATCCCGTTGAGCCCGGAATTCGACGCGTTGCTGTTGACGGCGTTGGCGACCGCAGTGGATTGTGCCGCCGAGCCACCGGGGTTGGTGTTCTGGGTCGGCTCGGTCAGCGGTGTCACCTGTGCTGTGGTTGCTCCGGTGGCTGCGTACGCCGTCAGGGCGGTGGCGTCTTGGGCCCAAAACTCTCCGTACATAGCCTCGTTGGCCGCGATCGCCGGAGTGTTCTGCCCCAGGATGTTGGTCGCAACGAGCGCCGCGAGCTGGGCCCGGTTGGCGTACACGACTGGTGGCGGAATCGTGGCGGAAAATGCCGCTTCGTACGCTGCCGCCGAGGCGGTGGCCTTTGCGGCGGCTTCCTGCAGCTGCACCGAGGTGGTGTTGAGCCAGTCGATGCTCTGCTGGGCGGCGGCAGCCGCGGCCGCAGACGAGGAACCCGTCCATTCCGAGCCGGTGAGCTGAGAGATGATTCCCTCGTACGCGGTGGCGTTGGTGGCCAGTTCTGAACTCAGGCCGCTAAATGTCGCCGCGGCAGCCATCAGCGGTCCGGCTCCGGCACCGGAGTAAACGAGGGTGGAGTTGACCTCGGGGGGTCGCGCTGCGAAATCAAAGGCCATTTCTTAGATCCTGTCTATTCATAGGTATATGAGGACGATTGGTGGTTGAGCCGACCGACGTTGGCGGCAAGAGTTCAGGTGATCGTCGGCTTCGGAATCGACGGCATGACCTTGGGCTTGACGCCGTACCGCGGGGCGCCGAAGCTCGAGCCTCCGCGACCGCCGTTGGCGACCGCGGGCATGCCAGCGATTCCATTCGTCATGCCACCCGTCGCCGGCGCGGGACCGGTCCAGCTCTGCGACGCCAGCGTGACCGGCGTGCTCGCTGCCGGGATCCCGGCTCCGCCGGCCCAGCTGGGCGGCACCGACAAGGCGCCGATCGAGGATCCCTGGCCCGCCGCGGCCAGCACTGGCGCGGCACCCATGGCGCCGGCTCCACCGATACCCGCCGCGGGGGCGACGTTTCCGGCCAGGGCGGAGCCCAGGCCGCCGATGTCGGCGCCAGCGGTCGCCGGGCCGGACAGCGCGGTGAGCAAACCACCACCGCCAAGGCCGATGAGGTCCGAACCGGCCGATGCCCAGTTACCGACCTGGATGTTTCCCAGGTTGATGATGTTGCTGTTCAGGACCGAGCCGGTCAGGGCACTGTTCAAGCCGCTGATCAAGCTGGTGAGGCCGGTGATCGCGTCAGCCGGCTGGGCCGCGGCGGACGTGGCATTCGACGTCGCGCCCGACAGCGAGTTCGCGGCGGCGCCGGCCTGATTAGCCGTCTCGGTCTCCTGGTAGGAGGTTGAGCTTTGGTTCAGCAGATTCGTGAACTGCTGGTGAATCGCCTGAGCCTGGGCGCTGACCGACTGATAGAGCTGACCGTAGGTCGAAAACACCCCGGCCTGCAGGATCGACACCTCATCGCCGCCGGCAGGCGCCACGTCCGTGGTCGAGCTCGCAGCGGCCGCACTCTCCGATGCAAACGAGTTGCCGATCCCCTCAAGCTGAGCCGCCGCCGCGGCAAGCGCTGCGGGCTGTGTATTCACGAACGACATGTATCTCTCCTAGTGGCAACAAACCGACCCCGGTCGGGGTCGGTCACGATGGTCACTGTTCAGTGCTTTCTGGTAACCGCCAGCGGTTCCATGCGTCTACCTTGGCTTAACCTGAGCAACGCCGCATACCGCGTTAATGGCTTCTTAACGTGAGGTCCGAATTTTTAACACATGGCTGGCAGCGACCTGCCGATTTGGGCTCCTGATCAGGGCTCGGGTAGCCGACGCGCTACATTCGACGCTTGGCCCCCATAGCCCAATCGGCAGAGGCAGCGGACTTAAAATCCGTCAAGTGTCGGTTCGAGTCCGACTGGGGGCACTGGTCTACCTCGGACAATTCCTCAGGGTTGTCTCAGGTCGCTCTCAGGTCAGAGTTAACTGGTCGTGGCTTCGTTGTCACATATTCACCTTGACTCCGTCAAGGTCGGTGAGCCAGCGCCCTGACGGTTTCTTTACGGCCTGCAGCTCAACCGCCGGGCAGTCCGCCCCGCGGCGCATCCGGGAGATCCGGCGGGGCGCTGCGGGCTGATCAATATCCACCCGACGCGCCGGTAACCGGCGCCGTCGACGAATCGCCGGTTCTACTCATGCACGCACCGGCGTCATGTGCCGAAGCCCAGCGCCCGCTGCTATTGCGGGCTTGCCTGCCGGCAGCCTTCCAGCCGTTCGACTGGACGGAAATGACATATAGACGACATATAGTTGCCCGGTGGTTGATCAGCTCTGGGGGCCAGACCCCGCCGAGGGGCAAGAGCAGGATCGGGGGGCGCGTCGGCCAGCGGTATTCATAGCTACACCCATGTATGGGGGCATGGCTATGGGGGCTTATGTCTCGTCATTGGCGCAGACCAGTGCGATTTTCATACAAAATGGGCTCGGCCTGCTCTACCAGTACAGAATGAATGATGCCCTCGTGGCAAACGCCAGGAACCAGCTAGCGCATCAATTCCTTGAGTCCCAGGCCACTCATTTGATGTGGATCGACGCTGATATCGGGTTCAATCCGACAGACATTGTCAGCATGGTACTGGCTGATCAGGACATTGTTTGTGGCGTGTACCCAATGAAAGCGATCGATTGGAAGCGAGTCGCTCAGGCCGTCAACGACGGCGTCCCGCCAGAAGAATTGAAAAGCCACGTGGGGGCATTCGTAGTCGACCCAATCGATGGGACCCCTGGTAGCGCCGCTGCCACCTCTGATGGACTGGTTGAGATTGCCGCTGGAGGAGCGGGATTTATGCTGGTAAAGCGCGTGGTGTTTGAAGCGCTTTCCCCCGAAGTGCCCGAGTATGCGATCGAGGGAATGGTCGTCAAGGAGTTCTACACCACCGGCATCGACCCTGAGTCGAGCGAGCTGGTTTCGGAGGATTACTACTTCTGCAGGCTTGCACGCAGCTTCGGTTTCAAAGTCTATGCGGCGCCCTGGGTGCGTTTAACGCATACCGGACCCTACATCTACGAGAGCCAACTCCAGCCGAACTGGCTGACTTAAACCCCAGCGGCTTAACGGGATCATCGCGGCCGATCTGGTGCTGGTCGAGGGGCGATGACACCGCGGCGGTGTGCTGCGTAACGGGCCCGAAATGGCTTGTGCGGCAATGGCCGTTGGGCGCATGGGCACGTCTGCCTGCATTTCGTCCCGCGTGGCGAGCGACGGCGACGACGGCGCAGTAAGAATCGGCAAGGTAGCGTTCTTGCCAAGCAGGATCACGGGAGGCGTCATGGCGTCGGCGGAGCCGATTATCGTCGTGCTGGGCCCGCTTGGCGGCGGCACGTCGGCCGTCGCCAGCGTACTGCACCACCTTGGCGTTTTCATGGGGACCAGGTTCGACGCGAGTTATCGTGAATTGCACCAGATCTGGGAAGACGCGGAGATCAGTGCACTGTGCCGCAGGGCGATTACTTTGCCCAGCGGCGAGTTTCAGATGGAACCTGTTCTGTTCCAGGAAAAGCTCCGAACTTGGGCTGACGAGCATCGCCGTGCCGCCCACATCGCGGGACTGCGCCCTGGGGTCAAGCACCCACTGCTTTGCCTTGCGGTTGATCTGCTCGCTGACGCGTGGGGACCGTTCGCGCCGGTGGTGGTGGAGCGGCCGTTCGCGAAGATCGTGGCAACGCTGAATCGGCTCGATTGGTTCGAAGATGAACGGGAGCGGGCGGAGTCAATGAGACGTCTCATCGCCGCGCGCGACCTTTCCTTGGCCAGCACTGCGAAGGTCAGAGTCGACTTCGAGGAACTGCGCGCCAACCCCGTCCCGGTAATCCGCCGCCTCGCCGACGAACTGGGCCTTGACGTGACACACGCCCAAGTGGAAGCGGCCACGAATAGTATTGTGGGAACGGCCGACATGCCGCGCGACGTCGACCCATTTCAGCGTTTCATCGATCAACTGCTGCCCGCGGTAGAGCGCAATCCTGACGACGCTCAATCGGTCTCCTTGCTGGCCCAGGTCTACTTTGATTCGTGCGATTACCTCAACGCGCGCAAGTGGTTTGCACGCAAGATCGAGATCGGCTGCCAGACTGACGAGGAGACTTTCGTGGCGATGCTTCGGGTCGCGCAGTCGATAGAAGAACTCGGTGCGGATTGGCACGAGGTGCAGGAAGCATATCTGAGCGCTTGGGAGTTTCGACCGACCCGCGCAGAACCCCTCTACTGCATCGCCAAGTACTACTTCAACGAGAAGCGCTATCAGCTCGGCTACCTGTTCGCCGAGCGCGCCGCCAGAATCCCGCTTCCTGACGATGACATGATTGTGCCCTATCCCGATATCTATGCCTGGCGTGCGGCCGACGCCCAGGCGAAAGCGGCGTTCTGCATCGGCGAGCATACCGAGGCGTTCACGCTGTGGCGGTTCCTGCTGGGCCGCCCCGACATCCCCGACTACGACCGGCAACGAATCGTGGCAAACCGCGACCAAGCGGTGCCAGCCATGCTCGATGCGGTGTCATCCTACCCGGATACGTTGGCGCGCAACCTGATCGCGGTGCCAGGCGATCCGGAGGTCACCGTCAGCCTGGTCGCCGGACCGGACCTGGTTGCCACCCAGCAGACACTCAACTCGTTTCTGAACTGCTGCGGCGACGTGTCGGCGGTTGGGCGCTTCCTGATGATCGACGGGGGCCTGTCTGACCCCGAACGCGAGATGCTGAGTGCGCTCTACGAATTCCTCGAGTTCGCCGAACCCGGCACCCACTTGGCAGCAATCCGCGAGGAGATCAAGGGACGGTTCTGGTTGCATCTTGGCCAAGGTTGGTGCTTTTTCGCACCGGAAAACCTGATCACCCGGCTTACCGCGGTACTCGGTGCCGAGACACAAGTATTGCAAGTGGGAATCAACCTTGCCGACGCGGTCACCCTCACCGCCACCAGCGCGCCTGAGGCGACGGTACGCCGAACCCCCGATGCCGGCCGTTATGTCCTGACCGACACGTTAGCCAGAGGCCCTGCGATGTTCGATACCGCGCGGCTAGACCAAGCCGGCGGTGTTGGTGGCGCTGAACCAGACCCGATTGCCGAACTCGCGCGACGAGCAGCTGCCGCCGGGCTACGGGCCGCCAGCCTCGACGAAGTACTCTGCATCACTGCGGGGTAGCGTCTACCGCCAGTGCCTACCAGGGTGACCGTCAATCGGTGGTTCTCCGCGCTTATCGCGGATCGGCGCTGGGCGCCTGGGTGCTGCGATTGCCGAATATGTATGTCCCGGTGTGGTTCAGACGCACCCAGGGCGCTGCATAGATCTTGAACCCGCGGTGGCGAGCCAGTCTGCAGAAGTGGTAGTCCTCTGACAGCAGGCTATTTCCCGAGTCGGGGTCGATGCTCACGGCGTAGAACGCCTTAAGCACGATGCCCGGGGTCGAGCCGTCGACGTAAGACGGCACGTCGTCGGACAAGACGTCAAACACGCCGCGCTTTATCAGCATGAATCCGGTTCCCGCGTTGGCGATCTCGACCAGGCCATCGGCACTGACTCGATCGGCGGAGTCGTCGATCAGATTCAACACCAGCGACCGCTCGTGCTCGGATAGCCGCTCGGGCGGCACGCCCTGTTTGGCCGCCCGAGCCACCTCGCGCCAATGGATCTCCTTTTTAGGATAGATACCGCACACGATGTCTTTGTCGGCCCCGACCATGCGAACGATGTCGGCAGGGTCGAATCCGATGTCCGCGTCGATCCACATCAAATGGGTGGCCGCTGAGTGAAGGAATTGGAAAGTGAGATAGTTCCTGGCACGCGTCACCAGGCTGTCGTTCATCACGCAGCTGTAGGACAGGCCGATCCCGTTTTTGAAGAAGGTAGCCGGTGTGTGGGCAAGCGACATGGTGTAGGTGCCCGCGGCCATCCCCCCGTACATAGGCGTGGCGATGAACACGCTCGGGCGGGCTGCAGCAACAGGCCCCATGTCGAGCTTTTGCCCGGCGCCCTGCTCGGATAGCTCATCGTTGGACGAATTGCCGTCAGATGTCACGGGTGAGATGTCCTTATCGCTGCGGGTCTGCCCCCGTCTCGGTGGTGGCAGTCAGCTTAGCTGTGCGAGCCCTCCGGTGCGTCAGCAGTCAACGCCATCGCCACGAAATCGTTTCGCCACAGCGCCTCAAAGAACTTGTGGCCGAACCTTTCTGCGTCTGCCGCGCTGACTCGGTTCGGCTCGTCCTGCTGCGCCACTTGCCGAGCAATCTCTCGAATGGTGCGGTGGCCGTCGACCTTTTGCGCAAATGCCAACTGAGCGGGGTTGAGCGGTATGCGCGCTCTCGGCCAAACTGCTTCATTGCCGGAGATACCGCAGCGCAGGCGCAGCACCGGAACGTAGTCGAGTGAGGCGGCCGTCGAGAAATCGATGGCGTAGGTCGCCGTCGGTCGCTCGGGACGGCAGGCCATGAAGAAATGGCAGCCGTTCAGTGTTTGCAACCGCTCCATCACCGACCAGATTTTGTTTTCAGGCAAGGCATTAACGGCTGGCTGGAACCCGCTCGGCGGCGCGAACAGGCTGTTCGGGTAGTACGGCGTCTTGTGATACCAGCCCTGGAAGACCAGTCCGGCCGAGGCCACGAAATCGAGGCACTCGTCGACGGTGTAGCTGCGTGCCCGATGGTGCAGGAACGTATCCACCAGTGCGCCATCGTCGCGCAGGTCGTAAGCGATTTTCAGATAGCTCTGAATCGGGTGATCCGCCGTCAGGCTCGAGAGGGTGTCCTTGACCAGCTGGACCGATGCATCATCCTGGCTCAGGCCTAAATCGCGAAAGACCGACTCCAGCAACTCGACTCCGATCCGCCCGTACTTGGCGTAGAGCATGAGAGCCATGACGCCATCGGGTCGCAGGCATGCCGCCAGAGCCTTCAGGCCGGCCGGCGGATCGGCCATGTGGTGTAGTACGCCGGTCGAGACCACCAGGTCGAACTGGCGCCCCAGGGTTGCGAGCTCCTCGATCGGAAGCAGATGCAGCTCCAAGTTGGGCAGGCCGTGTTTGTCTTTCAGATATTGCTGGTGATCCAGCGAGGGTTGACTGATGTCGACCCCGACGACGTTGGCGTCAGGGTTGCCGAACGCGAAGACCGCGGCCTGGTTGGTGCCGCACCCGGCGATCAGGATGTCGAGATCCGGCCGATAGTCGCGGTCCGGCCAGAAGATGCGGTGCGCGTGCGCCGGGTCGAACCAGTCCCAGTTCGTTGCGCTCCACGCCGTCAGGTCCTCGACAGGAGGCGGGTACCGCCACCGCTCGTACTGGCGGCTGACAACGTCAGCGCGCGCGTCGTCGTTCACGTCGGTGGTGCTCCGTCCCCTGGAAGTGGCCCGGATCCGCGCCGGTCCACGCGGGGGATTATCGGTTACCCCCCGCCCGCAGGCAATCCGGCGATCGCGCGACACGCCCATTTAGCCGTTTGTGATGTACGACTCTTTTGTCGTGAACGTTAAGGAATCCTTATGCCTGAATATCATTGTGCCAGGTCATTTTCGGTTAGCGTGTTGCACGAAATGCCTGGCGAACCCGGTTGCTGTGTTTGCTCTCAAGGGTTGTTGATGCACCTTGGCGAATATTGTTTAAGGACGCACTGAGTTACCCAAGTGACGTGTGCAACAATCGGCAGAAGTGCCCTAATTTCGAAGCAATTACAGCCGCTAGACTCGGCCGGAAGCGGCGCTGCACGCGCCACCACTTACGGATCTGGGCTCTTGTCCGCGGAAGCATTTGAACGCGCGAGGCGTTGCACGCTCAGACACCCGATGTCCGCCCACCACGGACCAACGATGTAGAGGCTGGTACCACTGTGAGCGATGTAGTTTCCGGGCTGAATGTGGCCCCGGGTTTCACGATGGCAGGGAAGATCGACGCTGGACGCGGTGCCGTGACCGGCATGGCGATCAGCCCTGACGGCAACGTCCTGATGACCACCCATTTCGGCGACGACAGCGTCTCGCTGATCGACACCGCGACTGGCGCGGTCGCACTGACCGTCATCGACGTCGAGGAATCGTTCGCCGTCGCGATGTCTAATAGCCGTGCCTACGTCAGCAGCGTGTCGGCGGAGCACGACTCGGTGCTGGCCTTTGACACCGAATCCAGCGAGATCGTGGCGGAATACCCGCTGGCGTTCAATGTCACCGACCTGGCGGTCAGCCCGAACGGCCGGCACCTGTACGCCGGCCGGACTGACGTCGAGGGCGCCGACGTGGCGATCCTGGACACCAAGACGGGCAAAGAAGACTCGGTCCGCATCGCAGGCACCGCTGGAACGACGACCGGATGCGTGCGGGTGAGCCCGGAGGGTCGCCGGTTGTATGTCGCGGCCAACGGCTCATCGACCGCGCAACTCGTGATGGTCGACGCTGTGCGCAAGCGTGTGCTGAACGCGGTCGAAATCGTTTCGCCTATCCGGGATATCGCGCTCAGCCCCGACGGCACCACCGCTTATGTGGGGAGCGCCGGGCCCGACTTCGGGACGGTGCTCGACATCATCGACACTCGGACGTCCACCGTCACCGCTACGCACAAGATCGGCGACGTCGCCGGACTGCTCGCCCAGCTGACGGTGAGCCGCGACGGTGAGCGGGCATACCTGGTCGGCGATCAGAACGTGACGGTGCTGTCCACTGCCACCCAGGACGTGATCGGCAGCATCGGGGTCGCCGGCGACCCGTCGTGCGCGATCGAGAGCCCGGACGGCAACCGGCTGTACATCGCCGACTACGCGGGGACCGTCACCGTCCTGGAAATCGTCGTGACGGCCGCGCCCGCCGACGTGCCGGCTGCGGACGACGAGCTGACCGCTCCACGGCCGTGGGCCGTGCCCGACCTGCTGCTACTCGAGCCGACGCTGGCCTAGCCGCCGACCCGGCCACATCGCCGGTCAGGCGATTGGTCCGGCGTGCAATGATCGCCACGAGGGCAGGCGTTTGGCGGGCCTGCCCCGGTAGTCAGCCGGAACCAGAGGCGGTCCATCGATGTACAGCACCATGCACAGCTTTCCCCTGACGATCACCGCCATTCTGCGGCATGCCACCCACGTGCACGGAGCGCGCAAAGTCAGCACGGCCACCGGCGATGGCTATCGCGAGCACAGCTACGCCGAGATCGGTCAACAGACCGCGCGGTTGGCGAATGCGTTGCGGCGCATCGGTGTCACCGGCGACCAGCGGGTCGCCACCTTCATGTGGAACAACGCCGAACACCTGGCGGCCTATCTGGCGGTGCCGGCGATGGGCGCGGTGCTGCATACGCTCAACATCCGGCTGTTCCCCGAACAGATCGTGTACGTCGCCAACGAGGCCGAAGACCGGGTGGTACTGGTCGATGTGTCGCTGGCCAACCTGCTGGCGCCGATACTCGCCGACCTCAAGACAGTGCAGACCGTGATCGTGGTCGGCGACGGCGACATCGCCGCGCTGGAAGAATCGGGCAAGACCGTGCTGCGCTACACCGACGTCGTGGCCGCCGAGTCGGACGAATTCGACTGGCCTGACATCGACGAAAACTCCGCTGCTGCAATGTGTTACACCAGCGGTACCACTGGAAATCCGAAGGGTGTCGTCTACAGCCACCGCTCGAGCTATCTGCACACCATGGCGATCTGCACCAGCAACGGGATCGGGATCGGCTCCAGCGACTCGGTGTTGCCGATCGTGCCGATGTTTCATGCCAACGCGTGGGGCCTGCCGTACGGTGCGCTGATGGCCGGCGCGGACCTGGTGCTGCCCGATCGGCATCTGGACGCCAAGTCGCTGGTCGAGATGATCGAGAAGCTGCGACCCACCGTCGCCGGTGCGGTGCCGACGATCTGGAACGACGTCATGCACTACCTCGAAAAGAATCCCGGCCACGACGTGTCGTCGCTGCGCATGGTTCCCTGCGGCGGCTCGGCCGTCCCGGTGTCGTTGATGCGCACGTTCGAGGAAAGGCACGGCGTCCAGATCCGCCAACTGTGGGGCATGACCGAAACGTCGCCGACCGCCACCATGGCCTGGCCGCCGCGGGGCACCCCGGAGGACCAGCACTGGGCGTTCCGCGCGACCCAGGGCCGGCCGCTGTGCGGCGTCGAGACCCGGATCGTCGACGACGACGGGCAGGTGCTGCCCAACGACAACGAGGCCGTCGGTGAGGTGGAAGTCCGCGGCCCATGGATCACCAGTTCCTACTATCAGGGACACGACCAGTCCAAATTCGACTCTGGCTGGCTTCGCACCGGCGACGTGGGACGCATCGACGAACACGGCTTCATCACGCTGACCGACCGCGCCAAAGACGTGATCAAGTCTGGCGGAGAGTGGATTTCGTCGGTCGACTTGGAGAACGCTTTGGTCGGACACCCGGATGTGATCGAAGCCGCCGTGGTCGCGGTCCCTGACGAGCGCTGGCAGGAACGGCCACTGGCCGTCGTCGTGGCCAGGGAGGGATCCGACATCAAGGCCAGCGATCTGCGAAAGTTCCTCGCTGACAAGGTCGTTCGCTGGTGGCTGCCGGAGCGCTGGACGTTCGTCGACGAAATTCCGCGCACCAGCGTTGGCAAATACGACAAGAAGACCATCCGGTCGCGGTATGCCGACGATGTCTACGAGGTCACCGAAGCGCGAGACTGAAGGGAACGCGGTTATGAGCCTGCGGGTCGTGCAATGGGCAACGGGGTCGGTCGGTGTGGCCGCGACCAAAGGCATACTCGAGCATCCCGAGCTCGAACTGGCCGGGTGTTGGGTGCATTCGGAAGCCAAGGACGGCAAGGACGTCGGTGACATCATCGGCTGGTCGCCGCTGGGTGTCACCGCGACCAACAGCGTCCAGGAGATTCTCGCGCTCGACGCCGACGCGGTGATCTACGCGCCGCTGCTGCCCAATGCCGACGAAGTCGCGGCGCTCCTGCACTCCGGCAAGAACGTCGTCACCCCGGTCGGCTGGTTCTACCCGGGTGACAAGGAAGCCGCACCGCTGGAGGTCGCTGCCCAAGCCGGCAATGCCACGCTGCACGGCGCGGGCATCGGTCCGGGTGCCGCGACTGAGTTGTTTCCGCTGCTGCTCTCGGTGATGTCAACCGGCGTGACTTTCGTTCGCTCCGAGGAGTTTTCCGACCTGCGGACCTACGGCGCACCGGATGTGCTGCGCTACGTGATGGGCTTCGGCGGCACACCGGACAAGGCGCTGACCGGACCGATGCAGAAGATTCTCGACGGCGGATTCTTTCAGTCGGTCCGGCTGTGCGTGGATCGGCTGGGCTTTGCCGCCGACCCGCAGATTCGCTCGTCGCAAGAGGTGGCGGTGGCGACCGGGCCGATCGACTCGCCGATCGGGGTGATCGAGCCGGGCCAGGTGGCCGGGCGTCGGTTCCACTGGGAGGCCTTCGTCGGCGACGCCGCGGTGGTCCGGATCACGGTGAACTGGTTGATGGGTGAGGAAAACCTCGATCCGCCTTGGTCTTTCGGGCCAACCGGGGAACGCTACGAGATCGAGGTCCGCGGCAACCCGGACGCGTTCATCACGGTGAAGGGTTGGCAGCCGGAAAGTGTGGAAGCCGGGTTGAAGAGCAACCCCGGTGTCGTGGCGACGGCGGCGCACTGCGTGAACGCCGTCCCGGCGACCTGCGCGGCACCACCGGGCATCCAGAGTTTCTTCGACCTACCCTTGATCACCGGCCGGGCCGCACCCGGGCTCTCGCGGTAGCCTGCCCCCATGGCAAAGACTCTGGCAGTCCAGCAATCGCGGGTGATTCCGGTCAGCGTCGACGATGCCTTTGCCGGAACCCTGCCGATACCGCTGACCACCGTTTTCAGCCGCTGGTACGGACCCATCGGGCCGGTCAAAGAAGTCCGGGATCAGAGCGGCGACTGGGATGTGGCCGGGCAGACGCGCACGGTGATGCTGAGCCCGACCGGCAGCTTCCACGAGGAGCTGACCCGTCTGGACCCGCCGCATTCGTTCGGCTACGCGCTCACCGAAATCACCGGACCGCTGGGATTGCTAGTCGGCAGGGCTGAGGGCGAGTGGACCTTCGCCCCGACCGGCACCGCGACGACGATCACCTGGAGCTGGAACATTCACGCCGCATCGAGTCTCGCGGCGCCGTTGCTGCCGGTGCTGGGCACGTTGTGGAAGGGTTACGCGCGCCAGTCGCTGGCGACGCTGTCTGCCGAGCTGACTCGCTGATGTGCCGGCTCTTCGGGCTGCACTCCGGGACAAACGTTGTCACCGCGACGTTTTGGCTACTGGATGCTCCTGACAACCTTTCCGAGCAGAGCAGACGAAATCCCGACGGGACCGGACTCGGTGTTTTCGACGGCCAAGGCAACCCGCAGATTCGCAAGCAGCCGATCGCTGCCTGGCAGGATGCCGACTTCGCCACCGAAGCCCACGACCTGACCGGCACAACCTTCATCGCTCATGTTCGCTACGCGACCACGGGAGCCCACCAGGTGGTCAACACCCATCCGTTCCTGCAAGACGGCCGCATCTTCGCGCACAACGGCGTAGTGGAAGGTCTGGATGTGCTCGACGTGCGACTGCGTGAGCTCGGCACGGCTGACCTGGTGTTGGGGCAGACCGACTCCGAGCGGATATTCGCCCTGATTACCGCATCGATCCGGGCCCGGAGCGATGACGTCACCGCCGGCCTGGTCGACGCGATGCGCTGGTTGGCCGACAACGTGCCGATCTACGCGGTCAACATCGTACTCAGCACGGCCACCGACCTCTGGGCCTTGCGCTACCCGGAGCCGAACGAGCTCTACATCTTGGACCGTCGAGAAGCACCGTCGGATCACCGATTCCATCTGCGCACCAACCGTATTCGTGCGGACAGTGACCATCTGCGGTCCCGGCCGTCAGTGGTGTTCGCCAGCGAGCGGATGGACGACGATCCGCGATGGCGGCTGTTGGAACCGGGCGAGCTGGTCCATGTCGACTCCGCGCTGCAGATCACCAGGGACGTGGTGTTGCCCGATCCGCCTCGACACCAGCTGCGCCCAGCGGATCTCAACGCTGCGGCGCAAGTGGCGCAGCACAATTCGTCGAAGTGACGACCAAACGCGCGCTGGTGCTGGGCGGCGGCGGGATAGCGGGAATCGCTTGGGAGACAGGCATTCTGGCAGGTATCGCCGATGAGTCTCCGGCCGCGGCGGCGGCCTTGCTGGATTCCGACGTGCTGCTCGGCACTTCGGCCGGCTCAGCGGTTGTCGCACAGCTCAGCAGCGGCCTCGATCTGGTGGAGCTGTTCGCGCGGCAGGTCAGCGAGACGTCCGCCGAACTCGACCCCGGCGTCGGAATCGAGACCATTATGGATCTCTTCCTGGCCGCCCTGTCGGACCCGGACACCACGGTCGTGCAGAAGCGACAACGGATTGGGGCGGTCGCGCTGGCAGCCGATACCGTGGCCGAGCCGTTGCGGCGCAACGTGATCGCGCAGCGGCTTCCTTCCCACGTCTGGCCCGACCGGGTGCTCCGCCTCACCGCCATCGACGCCGCCACCGGCGAATTGGTAGTGCTCGACCGCGATTCCGGCGTCGACCTGGTCGATGCGGTAACCGCAAGCTGTGCGGTACCCGGAGCCTGGCCGCCGGTGACGATCGGTAATCGGCGTTACATGGACGGCGGCATCGGCAGCACGATCAACCTCGACGTCGCCGATGACTGCGCCGTGGCGGTGGCGCTGGTGCCCGCCGGTGAATCGGCGCCGTCTGCGTTCGGCGCCGGACCGGCCTTGGAGATCAACGGGTTTCGCGGTGCGGCGCTGGGTGTGTTCGCCGACGAGGAGTCGCTGGCGGCTTTTGGGCCGAACGCACTCGATCCGCGCTGCCGCGTGCCCTCCGCGCATGCCGGGCGTGCGCAGGGCCGGCGGGAGGCGGCGGCCGTCGCGGCGTTCCTCGGCGTCAGGTGATGCCAGTCTTGTTCAGGCGGGTCAGCGCCCGGGCAGCCAACTCGCGGCCGGTCTCGATCACCTCTGCCGCGCGGTGGAATTCCAGACTGCGGCAAGCTGAGCGTGGCACCTCGATCAGCAGGTCGGGCGGATAAGCCGCCAATGTGTGGCGGGCCAGCGCGGCCTGGGCAATGTCGATGGTGCGGTTCATCACCTCGAAACTGCCGAGCCTGGGAGGTTCGGACTCCGGGACGCCCTCCGAGGTGTCTGCGTCGTCCGCGTCTTCTGTACTCGACGTGCCGAACCGGTCGAGCACCGCGCGTGCGGTCGGCGAATCCAGCAGCGCCGACGTACTGCTCAGCATCCGGTTCAGCCACTCGGTGGTGGGCCGGGGTTCGGGCGCTGGGTCGCCGCCGCCGGCCTCGCTGCCGGACAGGCTGACGGCGATGGTCAGGTCGGCGTTGACGGCCGCGATCGGCGCCATCGGCAGCGGGTCGAGGATGCCGCCGTCGGCCAGCAGCCGCCCGTCGACGACGTGCGGCGCGATGACGCCCGGGATCGCGATCGACGCGCGGATCGCCTCGTCGACCGCCCCGCGCTGCAACCACACCGACTTGCCGGCCAGCAGATCGGTGCACACCGCGGTGTAGGGGATCGACAGCTCCTCGATGGTGGCGGCGCCGAGGATGTCGCGCACCGCGTCGAGAATCTTCTCGGCCCGCAGCACGCCGGCTGCGGTGATCGACGGATCCAGCAGCCGCAGGATTGATCGCTGCGTCAATGACCTTGCCCAGTCGGCGAATTGGTCGAGCCGCTCGGCCGCTTGTAGCCCTCCGACGAGCGCCCCCATCGACGAACCGGCGATCCCGGCGATCTGATAGCCGCGGTCCTGCAACTCGTGGATCACCCCGATGTGGGCGTACCCGCGGGCGCCGCCGCTGCCCAGCGCCAACGCCACCCGCCGCCCGGGTTCCGGTTCGGGCGCTAGGTCGGCGTCGGTCATGGGCTCATTGTTCCCCGTGCGGGAACGTTGGGGCGCACAGCACCCACACGAGGAGGGTCCGGCAGCCAATTGGTGGCGACCGCCGAACCTCGCGGGCAGGAGATCAGCCGCGGTGGGCGCTGATCAGGAACGAGGGCAGCTGCGCGCGGCCGTCGGACCCGATTGTCACGTTGCGGTATTCGAAACCGTCGGGCAGGGTCCGCGGCACGTTGACCCACGCACGCGCTGGCCGCACCTCGTCGACGATGAGGTGCCTGCCGACCGTCTCGCGCAATTCTGGCTCGGTGAATGGCCGTGGCCCGAAGTCGGCATTGGGCGGGAAGGCGTCGGTCGAGAAAACCAGGGCAAAGAATCTCCCGCCAGGCCGCAGCGCCCGTGCGCTCGATTCGATGTAGCCGTTGCGCAACTGCTCGGGCAGGCAATGAAATACCAGTCCGTCGACGACGGTATAGAAGTAGTTTTCGTAGCCTGTCGATTTCGAGAGGTCGGCGATGCCAAATTCGACGTCCTGACCGCCACTGGCTGCTGCGCGCCTAGCTCGCTCGATGGCGCTGCTGGAAAGGTCGAGGCCGACGGCGTCATATCCTTTTTGGGCAAGTGCCAATGTCGTGACTCCGACTCCGCAGCCAGAGTCGAGAACCGGGCTTCGGAAACGCCCCTGACGCTCCAGGGCGGCGAGCTCGGGTTGCAATTCGCCGATATTCCAGCCTGGATTTCCGGGTGCGTAGGACGCTTCTCCGTTGTACAGCTCATCCCAGTCGACGCTGTTCACGTTAAATGTTGGCATAGCACCGAAGCTAAGCACGCCGAACAACGGAGGCAACTGACCGAAGCCATTTTAACGACTTTAATACGGCGCCGGTTCGCGTGCATTATGCGTCGGAAAATTGAAAACAAGCTGGAGATTTCCTTTGGCTATGCCAAAGCCTCCCCAACGTCGTTGCATCGGCTGAAAGCCTGCCGGCGAATGCTCGGACTGCAAAGAGAAATCTATTTACCGGCCGGGTCGCTACTGCCGTCCAGCCCCGAACCCGCTTTTTGCTCGGCGTGATTCAAGCGCGGGCCGGCCCTCAGCCGCATTCGTCGTTGGCGGCCGCTTTGGCGGCGACGATGACTCCCGCCTGCCGCGGCAGCGGCAATGCGGCCCAGGCGATGTTCCAGGTGCCGGCACCGACGACCCCGGGCGTCTGGACCGCCGCCAGATACCTCTCGACCAGTCCCGCCCGGTCGCCGGGGTGGCCCTGCATCCACGTCTTTGCTGCGTGGCAGGCCTGGAAGTACTCCTCCTCGGTCGAGTGCGAGGGCACGTTGATCTTGGTCGTGACGCCGGCGGGGGAGATCGCCACGACGCCCGGCGCCCCCGCCGCCGCTGTGGTCACCGTGCTTGCCGGCGGGGTGGCTACGGTCGGGGCCAACGTGTCGGTGGCGGAGCAGCCCGTCATCACCGATGCGGCGGCCAGGACAGCAACCGTGCCCCACATCGGGGGGCGAGATGGTCGCGACGGCACCCGGTCAATCTATGCAACACTGGCGACCGTGATGCAGCGAACCCGGTTTTGGGAGTGTTGTCGGCCCTGACTGCCGCCGCCTCTTGATACGCCCGTTCGCTCTGGAGCTTGCCTCACATGGTTTCTGCAGACCTCGTTGCTGCCCCTGTCCTGTCCGGCCCGTCGCGTCTCCGATCGGTCCCCGGTCCCACCCGGCTGCGACTGGCCGACCTGCTGCACATCACCGACCGAACGGCTGACGACGTGCTCAGCGGCCGTTACGACCAGCTCGTCCCGCCGGGCGGTGTGCCCACCGACGATCGTTGGTTCGCACGGCTGCACGGCGACGACGAAGTCGATGTCTGGCTGATCAGCTGGGTGCCCGGGCATCGCACCGAACTGCACGATCACGGCGGGTCGCTGGGTGCGCTGACGTTATTGTCCGGGTCGCTGGATGAATTCCGTTGGGACGGAGATCGTTTGCGTTGCCGACGGCTAGTAGCGGGGGATCAGGCCGCGTTCCCGCTGGGCTGGGTGCATGACGTGGTGTGGGCCCCCACCGGTCCGCCTGCGCCGGTGTCATCGGTGTCCGGCACGCCGGGGCCCTCGCTGAGCGTGCACGCGTATTCGCCTCCGCTAACGGTGATGTCGTACTACGAGGTCACCAACCAGCACCGGCTGCGGCGCCAGCGGACCGAACTGACCGACCAACCGGAGAACTTATGAGCCGCATCGATCAGGCACTGGAGACCGCGCGCGCCCGGCTACGCCGCCTGGCCGCCGACGAGCTGCCCGCGGCGCTGCGACGCGGCGCGCTGCTCGTCGATATCCGGCCGCAGGCGCAACGAGCGAAGGAGGGAGGCGTGCCCGACTCGTTGCGGCCGCTCGTTATCGAGCGAAACGTGCTGGAGTGGCGCTGCGACCCCACCAGTGACGCCCGACTGCCGCAAGCCGTCAGCGACGATGTCGAGTGGGTAGTGCTCTGCTCGGAGGGCTACACGTCGAGTCTGGCCGCGGTCGCGCTGCAGGACCTGGGCCTGCACCGCGCGACGGACGTCATCGGCGGTTACCAGGCGCTGCTCGCGGCCGGCCTGGTGACAGCGACCTAGCCGCCGCCTCCGCCGCCACCCCCACCGTCGGACCCCATGTTGTACCACCAGTCGTTGGCGTCATTGGGGTTGTAGTACTCATAGTTGTGTTGCGGCGGGGCCGGCGGCGCCGGTGGAGGTGGATCCGCGGGCGGCGGCGCCGATAGCACGCTGGGCGTGCCGCCGAAACCAGTCGCCGCGAACGCCGGCGCACCGAAAGCGGCGACGGGCGCTGCAAAAAGAACGCCTGCCACCGCGATCTTGGTCGCAACGCGGCCCGCACCCGATGGAATAGTCCAGTTCATCGATCACTCCCTCTCTAGGGGATCCGATCAGGTGATCTTGCCACTTGATTGTTCGACTAGCTAGCTAGTAGCCGAAAACACACGGCACCTTCACAGCGTCCGTTTACCTGACGTTAGCCGTCGCTGGCGTGCAGCAGTGGGCGAAGTTTGGCGGTCTTCTCCGGCGTCCACCCCGGCGGCTGCAGCACCGCGGCCCAGCCGTTGGCGACGTCGGCGACGTAGACATGACCATGGCCCTGCGGCACATCGACGGCCACCGCCATGTCGGCCGACACCTGCAAGAACGTCACCACCGGGATCCATTCGGTCTCGGGAAGCACGTCGTAGCCACGTTTTTCGCGTAGCCAGTCCGGTTCGCGGAACAGCAGACCGGGATCCCACCAGGCGATCGGATCGGATGCGTGCTGCAGATACACCACCCGCGGCGTATTCCATTGCGATTCAGGGCGTTTGAGGTCTTCGGGGCGTGCCACGAAACGGACGTAGTGGCCGTGGTCGTAGATCGGCAGCCACTCCGGGGACCCGCGGTCGCGGGTCGCGGTCAGATCGGTCCAGATGGTGTTCTTGAACGTCGGCCCGGAGAACAGGGCACCGTCGGTGCGGGCCAACACGTTGTTGAGGCTCATGAACGGCGCCTCGCCGCCGAAGGCGCCGAGGCTCTCGCCGAACACGACGAGCTTGGGGCGCTGCGCTTCTGGCATCTTGCGTACCAGTCGGTCTACCGCCTCGAACAGCGCCTGGCCAGCGCGACGCGCGTTCTCCTTGTCCACCAGGAAGGACAGCCAGCTGGGCAGGAAGGAGTACTGCATGCTCACCACTGCGGTGTTGCCGTTGTACATGTACTCCAGCGCGTCGGCCTCGGCCTCGTTGATCCAGCCGGTGCCGGTCGTGGTTCCGACCGCGACGACGGCGCGACGTAATCCGTCCTCGCGCTCCAACTCTCGCGCGGCCAACTCCGCGGCCGCGGTGATCCCGTCGGTCGAGTTCAGTCCGGCGTAGGCGCGGATCGGCTCGGTCGCCGGCGCGCCGTTGAACGCGGTGAGCTGGTCGACGGTGGGCCCGCTTTTGATGAATATCCGGCCCTGGTGGCCCAGCGATTCCCAGGTCACCAGCGACTGCGGTCCGCCGGACCGCAGTGGTGTCCGCGGCGCGGCGGTATCGGGATTGATTTCGTCGTTGACCGTGGCGAATGTATTGTTCATGGTTCGCATCGCGAATTTCACCACGACGCCGTTGAGCAACGCGATCGTCAGCGCAACCAACAGCGATACCACAATGACAGCCGAAACCCGCGGCGGTGCAAAGCGATCCAGTCGCAGATCCAGAAAGCGCACCAGTCGGCGAATGAGCTGGCCGGTCTCGACTACGCCGAACAGCACGAGCAACGACACTGCGGTGGTCAGCGGATAGTCGAGCCAGACCAGGTGCTTGACTCCCATCAGATCGCGCACCCGGTCCTGCCAGATGTGGAACCAGATCACCATCGCGAGCATGCCGATCGCGCCGACGACGATCAGCACCAGCCACGCCCATCGCGGCGCCGGTGGGCTGGAGTCCCGGGAGAGCATGAAGCGCACCAGCCATACCGCGAAAACGCCGATGGCGTAACCGATTGCGCCGGCCAGGCCGCTGACCAAACCCTGAAACAACGGACCGCGCGGCAACAGCGAAGGTGTCATCGAAAACCAGATAAACACCAGCCCGACCGCGGTGCCGGTGAAGGTGTAGTGCCGGACCCACCACGCTTCCCGGCGCGGCGGCTCGACGGCCTGCGCGGGTTCGGCAGTGGCAGCTTCGCTCACCACAACTCCTTAGCGGTGGGTGAAGTTCGGTGTTCGCTTCTCGATGAACGCGGCCATTCCTTCGGACTGGTCGTCGGTTGCGAAAGCCGAATGAAATAGCCGACGTTCATACAGCAGGCCTTCGGTCAGCGTGGACTCGAAGGCGCGGTTGACCGCTTCCTTGGCCATCCGAGACGCCGACCGCGACATCTGCGAGATCGTGGTGGCGACGGCCTTGGCCTCGGTCAGCAGATCGTCGGCGGGCACGACCCGTGCCACCAGACCGCTGCGCTCGGCCTCTTCGGCGTCCATGTTGCGTCCGGTCAGGATCAGGTCCATCGCCTTGGCCTTGCCGATGGCCCGGGTCAGCCGCTGCGAGCCGCCCATGCCCGGCAGCACGCCCAGCTTGATTTCCGGCTGGCCGAATTTCGCGGTGTCGGCGGCGATCAGCACGTCGCACATCATCGCGAGCTCGCAGCCACCACCGAGCGCGTAACCGGCG
>NZ_DASXHW010000400.1:0-2257 GCF_036488105.1 Mycobacterium sp.
GGAGTGGCTCGACCGGGCCGGGCATCTTGAGCTGGCTCCCGACTTCCGGCCGGCGGCCGCGTTCCCGGCGACTCAGAGCGTGCTGTGGCTGCCGGAGCTGCCGCTCGTGACGAGGGCTTAGTACCGGTCCACAATCTCGATGGATGCTCGCACTCGATCAGCGCGAGCGACGCCGAGCGTGGACCCGACGACGGTCCTGTGGACAGCTGAACCAAGCCGCTTGAGGGCCGTGGCACAGTGCCAGGATGGCGCAGCCCACGCCGTCGCTTTATGCGCTGGATCCGGCGCTTCCGGTGCTGCTGCGGCCCGACGGCGCCGTGCAGGTCGGGTGGAGTCCGCGCCCGACTCGGTGGTGCTGTCCGACAACCTGGTCGCCGACCCGCGCATGCTGTGCGACCTGCACACCCACGGCGTCGCGCATCTCGCGGTGCGGGTGCGCGACGGCACCGGCCTGGTCGGTCCACTGGTCGTCCCCGGTGTGACCAGCTGCCTGGGCAATCACTAAGTGGAAACACCCGGGGGACTGTCGCTCGTCCCCCGGCGCGTGGTGGGACCAGCAGTAAGCTCATGCGATGCCGGAAACGTCATACGCCGTGTGCGGTGATCTCAGCCTGGCGTATCAGGTGCTCGGCGACGGGCCGGTCGAGATGATCATCGTCGAGCCGTTCGTCAGCCACGTTGAGCTGGCCTGGACCCTGCCCCAATTCAAAGCGTTCATCGATCAACTCGCCACGTTCTGCCGCGTTGCCCTGTTCGACAAGGCCGGGGTCGGGCTGTCAGACCCGGTGCCAAAAGTTCGCACGCTGGAAGAGAGAGCGGCCGAGGTTGAGGCTGTCATGGATGCGGTCGGCTTCGGCCAGGCCGTCGTGGCTGCTCTGAGTGACGCTGGACCGGTCGCCATGATGTTCGCGGCAACGCGGCCCGAGCGAGTGCGCGCGCTGATCCTTCACGGCACCACCGCATATTGGAGCTTCACGGGGTGGGAAGACATGGATCGCGACCCGGCTGAGCTGCGGTCGCGATTCCTTGCCGAGCTGGGCGAGGACTACACGCCGTCGATCGAGCAGCTCGCCCGCTTCCAGGAAGGCGGCCGTGCCGTGCGCTCCGGGTGGGGCAGCGGTGTGGCAGCCAGCATCAGCGCGCCGTCGTTCCGGTCGATACGCCAGCTCGGAACGTTGGAACGCATGTGTGCGAGCCCGGGAATGGCGCGGGCGTCGTTCGAAGCGGCGTTTCTGACCGACGTGCGGCCGATCTTGCCCACGCTCACTGTGCCAACTCTGGTCATCCATGCCCGCGAAGACAACTTGGTTCCGGTGCAGGGCGGCCGGTATCTCGCCGACCACATCCCGGGCGCGCGGTACCTGGAGGTCGAGGGTGTGGACCACGCACCCTTTTTAACCGAGCCCGACAAGATCCTGGCCGGGGTCGAGGAGTTCCTCACCGGCAGCCATGCGGCGCCGGCGCAGTCACATCGTGCCCTGCGCACCGTGCTATTTACCGATATCGTCGCGTCGACGCAACACGCCGCAGCGAGCGGCGACGAGCGATGGCGGGCGGTGCTGCACCGCTTCGGTGAGATCACTGCTGACCTCACGGAACGATTTGGTGGCGCGGTGGTCAAAAGCACCGGCGACGGCCACCTCGCCACGTTCGACGGCCCGACGCAGGCCATCCGCTGCGCCGAGGCCCTGCGCGATGGCGCCGAGACGCTGGGCATCCAGATCCGTGCTGGCATCCACACCGGCGAGTGTGAACTGCTGGATGCGGACATCGGAGGAATCGCGGTACACATAGCGGCGCGGATCCTCGGCCAGGCCGGCGCCGGTGTAATCCTCGTATCGCGCACCGTGCGTGACCTGGTGGTCGGCTCGGGCACCGGCTTCGAGGACCGCGGCAGCGTCGAGCTGCGTGGCGTGCCCGGCACATGGCGACTGCTGGCGGTCAACCGCCACGGCCCGCGGGCGGGATCGGCCGAGGCGGAACTGGCGTCAACGCCCACTCCTGGCCGTCGGACGACGATGCGCCGATCGGATCGCGTTGTCGAGGTGATCGCAATGCGCGCACCGTGGCTTGTGCGCGGGCTGGCCCGCGTCGCCCCGGTCACCGATCGCAGAAAAACAGCTGGAGTCAGCGCCCGCTCGGAGATGTTCTCAACAGTTGATCCAGTAAGACGCATCATCGGCGGCGACACCAGGGGGATCGATGAGGCGATCGCCGAGTTCGAGCGCGACACTGATCGCGACCGCGACGACGACGG
>NZ_DASXHW010000421.1:0-11702 GCF_036488105.1 Mycobacterium sp.
CTGCGGATGCGAAGAGATTGGCGCTCAGGCTGGTCATGGTGTACCTCTGCGGATCTAATCGGCTGCCCGGTTTTAGGCTGTCCCGAGGATTCCAATCCTGCTCTCGGCGAACTAGCGCGACAATGTCGGCGGGCACAACAACCTGGCCGCCTCGGTGTGATGACGAACAGCTGATGGCGGATTTCGCCGTCGAATTGCGGCCGGGTGAACCCCCTGGCCACAACGTCGTGGAGGCCTACTGGAACCTGCCGGAAGCACCGCAGATGCCGTTGTCAGCCAATGGTTTCCGACGGGCGACATCGGATCAAGCAGGCGATTGTTTCCCGCGACATCGGCCGGGGTTCGACGTTGTTGCCGCACACATCGACAACCATGCGCTGGTTGGAGTGAAGTGTTGGGTATCAACGCGCGATCAGAAACGCGTTGACGAGACTCATATAGGCCGAAAGGGCGGACAACCGCGATGACTGATAAGAAATCCGTTCACGAGGTGACGTACGACCTGCTTCGTGAGCTGGGGCTCACGACGGTGTTCGGTAACCCGGGCTCAACCGAGGAGACGTTCTTGAAGAACTTCCCAGACGACTTCACCTATGTCCTGGGATTGCAGGAGGCGTCGGTGGTGGCCATGGCCGACGGATTCGCCCAGTCCACCGGCAAGCCCGCCCTGGTCAACGTGCACACCGCCGCGGGGATGGGAAACGCGATGGGCAACCTGGTGGCCGCGGCTAAGGGCAACACACCGCTGATCGTGACGGCCGGTCAGCAGACCCGCGAAATGGCGCTGTGCGAGCCATATCTGACCAACAAAGACGAAACGGTGTTTCCGCAGCCGTGGGTCAAGTGGGCGTACGAGCCCAAGCGCGCCGAGGATGTGCCAGCGGCGTTCATGCGGGCTTACACGGTCGCGTTGCAGCCACCGGCCGGGCCGGTGTTTTTGTCTATCCCGCTTGACGACTGGGAGAAACCCGCGCTGGGGCCGGCGGTGATCCGCACGGCCAGTCATCGCGTCAGCCCTGATGCCGCCCGGCTGCGCACATTTGCCGAGCGAATTAACGCTGCGGAGCGGCCGGCTCTGGTCTTCGGGCCTGAAGTCGATCGCAGCGGCGCCTGGGATGCCGGTGTGGCGTTCGCGGAGAAGGTCGGAGCGCCGGTATACGCTGGCCCGCTGCCCGACCGCGCGTCGTTCCCCGAGGATCACCGGCTATTCCAGGGACAGCTGCCGATGACCATCGCCGGTGTCACCGACGTGCTGCACGGCCATGACCTGGTTGTGGTGATCGGGGCGCAGGTCTTCCGGTACTACCCCTACGTGGCTGGCGAATACCTGCCCGAGGGCACCGAACTGCTGCAGATCACCGCCGATCCGGGACTGGCTGGTGCGGCGCCGGTCGGAGACAGCGTGCTGGGTGACACTCTGCTGGCGTTGGAGCAGCTGGTGGACTTGGTCGACGATCACAGTGATCGCTCGGTCCCGGCCAAGCAGGCGAACACTGCCGCCGTTGACGTAACCGGGTCGGCACCACTGGAGCCGGATGCGGTGTGGGCCACCCTGAGAACCATCACGCCCGCCGATTCGCCGTTGGTCACCGAATCGACGTCGACGATGGCTCAACAACTGCGATTCCTGCCCAGCACCCGGCCGGGGTCGTTTTTCGCCACTGCCAGCGGCGGTATCGGCTGGGGGTTGCCCGCGGCGGTGGGCGTCGCGCTGGGCGACCGCGCCCGTGGTGTCAAACGCCATGTGCTTGCCACCATCGGCGACGGGTCGTTCCAATACTCGGTGCAGGCCCTCTACACCGCCGCCCAACACAAGCTGCCCATCGTGTTCGTCGCGATGCGCAACGGCGAATACTCGATCCTGAAGTCGTTCGCGGTATTGGAAAAGACACCCGGCGTGCCGGCACTCGACTTGCCTGGGCTCGACATCGCCTCCATCGCAACGGGTTTCGGGTGCCACGCGGTCAACGTGGACAACTGCGAAAAGCTCGCCCATGAATTCAATGCTGCGCTGAAGGCCGACGGGCCCACCGTGATCGTGGTGCCGACCAAAGTGCAGGCCGCTCATCTGGGCTGAAGTCACTTTGATTAACCACTCACATCCCCGCAGCGGCCGGGCATAAGGTTTCGGGTTATGAGCGCGGTATCGCACGCCGGCGGGGTCCGGCAGGGCGCCGAACCCGATCCGCACATCATCGAGCTCAGCAAGCTCATGCTGGCTCGTGCCCCCGAGTTAGGCCAGGCGCTGGCTGATCGGCTGTTTCGCGAGATCGACGCGTACCGCGACGGCACCGTCGTCACGAAAGACGAAGTCGCCGCAAGTTGTGCGGCGAACCTGACGTTCGTCTTCCACGCGCTTTCGGGGCACGCGGACGTCGACGTCTCGCCCGCCGAGCACACCGGAACTGCACGCGCGCTTATCGGATTGCCCTTGCCGGCGTTGATGACCGCCTACCGGATCGGATTCCGGTTCATGTGGGAGGAAACCCTCGCCGTCGGCCGGGCCGCGGGCGTACCCACCGAATCGATTCTGGACGCCACCGCCCGCGTCTTCATTGCGCAGGACACCTTCACCCAGGCGATGGCCAGTGCCTACCGTCAGCAGCTAACCGCGCAGATCCTCGAGCAGGAGGAAGAACGGTCGGCATTGGTCGAGGCGTTGCTGTCTCGGCGGATAACCGATAGCCAGAGCCTATGGGAGGCAGCCGATTTGCTCCGGCTGCCCACCACGGGGCCGTACGTCGTCGTCGCGGCCGGATTGCCGGCCATCGGAAAACTTGGCTTGCCCGCGATCGAAAACAAGCTCGCCGCCCGCGATATCCGGTCGGCGTGGCGGCTGCTGCCGGACTTACACGTCGGCATCGTCCACGTGCGGATACGCGACACAATCAACACGTTGACGAACACGCTCCGCCAGGTCGCGACCGTCCGGGTCGGCATCAGCCCGCCGTTTGACGACTTAGCCGAAACCAGCGAGGCGCTGCGATTCGCCCGGTTGGCGGTCACCGGGAAGCCGTCGGCCGACTCGCTGATCACGGCGTTCCAGGACACCCCGCTTGCCGTCGCAGCGGTGAGCGCCCCGGAAGTCATGGGAAAGATCAGGTCGTCGGTGCTACGCCGATTGATAGAACTGCCGAGCGCGGAGCGCACGATCTTGCTCGACACGTTCCAGGCGTGGTTGCAGGAGGGCGGCTCCGCCAACGACACCGCGACGAAGATCTTCTGTCATCCCAACACCGTGCGGCACCGCCTGCGCCGTATCGAGGAGTTGACCGACCGCTCGCTGTCCCGGCCCCTCGACATCGCCGAACTCTGCCTGGCATTCGAGGTCGAGCAGCGCCTGCCCTGAGCCCGCCAGGTCAGGCCTTCAGCCGGTGGCGAACCAGGAATGCACTGATGACATCGACGATGCCGATGGCGATCAGCCAGCAGCCGGCGACCAAGGTCAGGATCGCGATCGAATCCAGCGGGGAGATGATCAGCACCCCACCACCGATCACGATGATCACCCCGGAGAGCACCTGCCAGCCGCGTGCGGGGATGTGATCGAAGGACATTGCCGCCGCCAGCAGCGTCACCCCGCGGAACAGCCAGCCGATGCCGATCCACAAGGCCAAAAGCAGGATCGATTCGAGTTTGTCGCGGAAGCAGAAGAACCCCAGCACGAGCGATACCACGCCGGTGAGGAACGACAGCACTCTCATCGCGGCGCCGGCGTGCGAGCCGAAAGCGGCGAACACGTACCCGACTCCGGATACCACCAAGTAGATACCGAACAGGACACCCGCTACCAACAGTGTCTTGCCCGGCCACGCCAGCACGATGACCCCGAGGGCCACGCCCAGGACGCCGATCAGGAGTAGCAACTGCCACGTGTTACGAGCGAGTTGGTGCAATGGACCTTCGAAAACGGTCTTTTCGCTGGTTGTCATACGAAAACGTTAGTTCGCGGCCGACGCGACGACATTGTTCCTGGCGACACAATTTACCGCCTGACAAAGGGACTACGAACAATGCGGGGCCGAGGCCACGGCTGCCAACGGCTTCTTTGTCGCCGGAAGACAACGATGCGTCCGAAGTTGGTTGGTTCACGACGTCGCCGCGCCGCATTGGTCTAGCTACATTTCATCACGAACACAACGCAGCGTAGTTGGACAACTAGATGATCTCGAATCAGCAAGTGTCACAACACATCCAACCGAATCCTCCGGAAAGAAAAGTAGGTAATAGCCATGTTGGTCCCATTCATGATCTTCCTGATGATCCTGTCCCCCGTGCTCATCCCGGCCGCCGTCACCATCGTGAACGTCATGCAGGGCAACCACCGACCGGCCGGTGCCGTCGCGTCTCGCCGCTTCTTCGCCGTCCCAGCCGCCGCCTGACGTCCGTCCACTCCAGTCGGGCCGCACCCCACAAGGGTGCGACCCGACTGGTTTATGGGGCATCCGGCTGCAGAACCGCGGCGCCGTACCAGTGACAGGCGAGCAGCGCCAATTCGACGTCGAGCCGGTCGCTGCCGATTTCCCGGCCACGCCGCGTCACGGCACGACCCACTCGGTACTTGACCGAGTTGAAGTGCAAGTTGAGTTCCTCGGCGGCCGTCTTGTAGCTCGAGCCGCAGCTCAGGAATACCCGCAGCGTCTCACGCAGCCGCGCGTCGTTCTCGTTGTCGATGGCGAGATCACCGAGTATCAAGGCCACCCAGTCACGGGTATCGGCCACGTCGGCACCGAGACGCGCCACGACCGACAGGCCCGGATCCGTCGCCGAAATCACCGTCGGCTCTGGCCGTTTGGCGATCATTGCGACGCGGTGCGCACTTTCGGCGTCGCGGTGTGACTGACGAAATCCCTCCACACCACCTGCCATCGTTCCGATGGCCACGCTCGGTGAATTCGTACGCGCGCTAGCAAACTCGCGGACTTTTTCACCTGCCTCGTCCACCACCCCGCGAAACGGCAGCCAGCCCCACCCGCAGCTCCGGTCCGCGGCAACGAAAGCCGGTGCGCCGCCCGCGCTTACGGCCTCGCCCGCGTCGCGCAGAAATCGTTGCAACCGGCCGAGCTCGTTGCCGTCAGCACTGGCATCTGGGTACCACATCACGAGCGCCAGGTGGTGCCAGCGCAACGGGTAGCGGATCGACGTTGACGCGGCGTCGACATCGACGGTCATGCTCGAAGCCAGCACCTCCCGAACCCGCAGAGCGCGCAGGCTGTTCTGGTTCTCCAGCCAGCGTTCGCGCTCGTCTTCGTAGACGACGACGACCTGCTGCGAAATCCAGTCGATGTACTCGAAGATCGTGCCGGAGATCGCCTCGATGACCGAGTACCTGGTCTGATCCGAGACGTCGATCAGCCGCACCTCGCTGAACACCAGCTCGTTCATCAACCGCTGGCCAAGCCGATAGGCGCGAACCAACGCGTTGACCGGCACCCCGTGTTGTGCCAATCGCCGGGCATACTCGAACGCCGCAGTGGGGGCCTCGATGCGTTCCACGTCGATGCCGTAGCGCAACGCACGCAACACCGTGTCGATGTTGCCCTCGACACTGGGCGCAAAAAGCTCCGTCACCCGTTCGTCGCCGCGCAGCTCGGGGATCTTCGCCTCGAGGAAACTGTGCATGCCTGACGCCAGTTCGGCCAGGCGATTATGGAGTCGCTCCGCGGTCTCGGCGACGTGACGGCTGACCTCGGTGTCGCTGCCTGCCTGCGCTTTTGTCACATCCATGACGGTAAACCCTGCGATTGTCTTCCGGGGACAACTCGAGCGGACATCTTCGTCGAGCGACCACTGTTTTTGCGGCCGGGCCATTCCTAATGTTGTGCACACTCTCACCAACGAAGGTCAGAAGGAGCGCAGACACATGGGATTCATCAAGCCCTATCTCCCGGACGTTGATCCGGACACCTTCCTGAAAAAGCCGCTGATGGAGCGAATGCGGATTCTGGCCGTCGAATGGGCGGAGAACGGCTTCGGCGCACCGCGGATGGTCCACACGATTTACATCGTGAAGCTGGTCGTGTTCTTCGCGATCGGCGGCATCACGGTAGCGACTCTGACGTCGGGACTGCCCGCCTTCTGGCATGTGTCGCAGTGGTGGAACCAACCGATCGTCTACCAGAAGGTCATCCTGTGGACCGTGCTACTGGAAACCATCGGCATCGCCGGATCGTGGGGTCCGCTGGCCGGCAAGATCAAGCCGATGACCGGCGGCATCCTCTTCTGGATGCGACCGGGAACCATCCGGCTGCGGCCGTGGAAGTGGGTACCGTTTACCAGCGGCGACCGACGCAACTGGTTCGATATCGGGCTCTACCTGGCACTGCTGGTGAGCTTGACCGTCGCGTTGCTGGAGCCTGGCGTGCACAGCGATTCACTGTCGAAAGCATTGCCGGCCAACATATCTGGGCTGGTGAATCCCGCGCTGCTGGTGGCCCCGCTGGTGCTACTGGTGCTGATCGGTCTGCGCGACAAGACCATCTTCCTGGCCGCCCGCGGCGAGCAGTATTTCCCGGCGTTGTTCTTCTTCGCCGTTCTGCCGTTCACAGACATGATCATCGCGCTCAAGATGCTGATCGTGCTGGTGTGGGTCGGCGCCGGCTTCTCGAAGTTCGGTAAGCACTTCGCCAACGTCATTCCGCCGATGGTCAGCAACACGATCTTCGCGCCCAAATGGGTGCGGAAGGCCCACTACCGAGGCTTCCCGCGCAATCTGCGGCCGTCGCGGCTGGCCGACTTCATGGCACACGTCAATGGCACGACGGTGGAAATTGCGGCCCCGCTGGTTCTGTTCTTCTCCACCAACAAATGGCTGACACTGGCCGCGGCGCTATTGATGGTGGGCTTCCACGTGTTCATCATCTCGACCTTCCCGCTTGCGGTGCCGCTGGAATGGAACGTGGTCTTCGCCTACGCCACGGTCTTCCTGTTCCTCGGTTTCCCGAACTGGAACGGATACGCCCCGTGGAACATGTCGCCGCCCTGGCTGGCTCTCGTCATCGCCGCCGCGTTGCTGTTCTTCCCGGTGCTGGGCAACCTGCGACCGGACAAGGTCTCCTTCCTGCCGTCGCTACGGCAGTACGCCGGCAACTGGGCCTCCGCGGTGTGGGCTTTCGCGCCGGGCGCGGAGGCGAAGCTCGACCGGGTCACCCGATCGGCGCGGAACCAGGTCGACCAGTTCATCGACTTCGGCTACGAACCGCAATGGGCCGAGATCACCGCGCAGCGAACCATCGCGTGGCGCACGATGCACAGCCAGGGCCGCGGTCTCTTCTCGCTGCTGCTGACCCACCTGCCCGACATCGACACCCGGACCGTGCGCGAAGGCGAGTTCATCTGCAACTCCCTGACCGGGTTTAACTTCGGCGACGGGCACCTGCACGATGCAGACATGATCCAGGCCGTACAGCGCGAAGCGGCGTTCGAGCCGGGCGAGTGCGTCGTCGCCTGGGTCGAGTCGGAGGCCTTCGGCAGCGGTGTGCAGCATTACCAGCTGATCGACGCCGCGCTCGGGGTGATCGAGCGGGGCACCTGGAAGGTGGCCGATGCGGTGGCCGAGCAGCCCTGGCTGCCCAACGGTCCGATCCCGACTAGCGTGGGATGGTCCCTGCGCGACAGCAACCCGGCCGTCCGCAAGGACCAAGACCACGGTCACGGAGCGCTGACATGAGCACGGCATTAGTGGTAGGCGGCGGCCCCAACGGGCTCGCCGCTGCCATAGCCCTTGCAGCCGAAGGTGTTTCGGTCACTGTCCTCGAAGCAGCCGACGAGGTCGGCGGAGGCGCCCGCAGCAGCGAAGCGATCCTTCCCGGCCTCTTGCACGACCACTGCTCGGCGATCCACCCGATGGCCGTCGGCTCACCGTTCCTCAGCAAATTCAACCTAAACCGCTACGGCCTGACCTGGCTCTGGCCGGATGTCGACTGTGTCCACCCGCTCGACGGCGGCGGCGCCGGGGTGCTGCACCGCTCGGTTGAGCAGACCGCGGCCGGCCTCGGTCGCGACGGGTCTCGCTGGCAGCGCGCTTTCGGTTACTCGGCGTCGCGATTCGACGCGCTCAACGAGGACATCATGGGCCCGCTGCTGCGGATCCCGCACCACCCGCTGATGCTGGCCCGGTTCGGCGCACCCACGGTGCTTCCAGCGTCTACGTTCGCGCACGTGTTCCGCACCGCGGAGGGCCGTGCCCTGTTCGGAGGCGTTGCGGCCCATGCTTTCCGGCCACTGCACTACCCGATGACCTCCGCCATCGGGATGGGCATCATCGCGGCCGGCCACCGGCATGGCTGGGTGGTGGCCGAAGGCGGATCACGGTCGATCGCCAACGCGATGGTGGCGCTGCTGACCGACCTGGGCGCCAAGATCGAGACGGGAGTCCGGATCGAGAACGCGTCGCAGCTGCCACCGGCAGATGTCAGGATGTTCGATCTCGCACCCGAGGCCGTCGCCGGCATCCTCGGCGATCGGCTGCCCCGCCGAATTTCGCGTGCCTTCACTAAATTCCGGCGCGGTCCGGGTGCATTCAAGGTCGACTTCGCCGTCGACGGCGGCGTGCCCTGGACGAACCCGGACGCGCGTCGGGCGGGCACGGTGCACGTTGTCGGCACCTACTCCGAACTCGCCGCAACCGAGCGGGAGATCCACGCGGGACGCATGCCTGAGCGGCCGTTCGTTCTGGTCGGCCAGCAGTATCTGGCCGACCCCCAACGCTCAGTCGGCGATGTTCACCCGGTGTGGACGTATGCCCATGTGCCGAACGGCTTTTCGGGCGACGCAACCGCGGCGATCACTGCTCAGATCGAGCGTTTCGCGCCCGGTTTCCGGGATCGGATCGTCGGGACCGCCGTCCGGACCACAACCGAATTCGCTTCCTACAACCCCAACTACGTCGGCGGCGACATCATGACCGGCGCCAAGGACATCCGTCAGCTGACCTTTGGGCCGCGAACCACGCTGTCGCCATACACTATTGGACTACGCGGCATGTACATCTGCTCTGCGGCCACTCCCCCCGGCCCGGGCGCCCACGGCATGTGCGGGGCCAATGCGGCCGGACTCGCGCTCGGCTACCTGGCGCGGCAGGCGTAACGCGTTGCTGTATTCGAAGCGGGCGCCGGGCAGCACGGGGTTGCCTCAGGCTTGCCACCACCGTCCACTTGCAGCAGTAGGCCGACGTTGGAGCGCTCCGCGCTTCCACACGGCCATGGATAAGTGCACACTTGTGGCATGGACCGATGTCATCTCAACGCCGTCGCGCTCGCAGCACCCCTGCCGCCGTCGTGGCCCCTACGCCGGGCCCAGACGTCGACGTCAGCGCGGCTGGCGTGATGGTGCCCGCCGGCGGCCCTGAGCCCGAACCACGCCGCGTGTTGAACGGCATCTCGGACGTACGTGCGTTCTTTCACACCAACGCCGTGCCGCTGTACTTCATCTCGCCAACCCCGTTCAACCTGCTGGGAATCGACCGGTGGGTACGAAACTTCTTCTACCTGACCTACTTTGACTCTTTTGAGGGCGTACATTCGCGCGTGTTCGTGCCCCGCCGGCGCGACCGCCGTGATTTCGACTCGATGGGCGACGTGTGCAATCACCTGTTGTCCGATCCCGAGACACTGGAGTTCATCGCGGGCCGAGGGCCCGGCGGCATGGCCTGTTTTGTGATGATGGACGGAGAGACGCAGGCGCTCGCACGGCAGGCGGGTCTCGAGGTCATGCACCCCTCGGTGGAGATGCGCGATCGCCTGGGTTCCAAGACCGTCATGACGCGCCTGGCCGACGAGGCGGGCGTGCCGAGTGTGCCTCACGCGATCGGTCGGGCCGGCTCTTACGACGAACTGCTGACGCTCGCGCAGGATGCCGGATTGGGAGATGACCTCGTCGTCTCGATTCCTTATGGCAACGCCGGTAGCGGGACATTCTTTGTACGCGGCCAGGCCGACTGGGACCACTGCGCCGGTGACGTGGCGGGGCAGCCGGAAATGAAAGTCATGAAGCGCATCCGCAATGTCGAGGTATGCATTGAGGGCGCCGTTACCCGCCACGGCACGGTGATCGGCCCCGCGATGACGAGTCTCGTCGGTTATGCCGAGCTAACTTCGAGCAAAGGCGCCTGGTGCGGCAATGACATCTGGCGCGAGGTGCTGCCGCCGGAGCAAACGCACGCCGCGCGGGAAATGGTGCGAAAGCTGGGTGGCGTCCTGAGCCGCGAGGGATACCGCGGCTACTTCGAGGTGGACCTTCTGCACGACCTGGACTCCGACGAGCTCTACCTCGGGGAGGTGAACCCCCGTTTGAGTGGCGCCAGCCCGATGACAAACTTGACCACCGAGGCCTACGCCGACATGCCGCTGTTCCTCTTCCACCTGCTCGAATACATGGACGTGGAATACGAGCTCGACATCGACGAGATCAACTCGCGCTGGGAGCGGGGCTATGGCGAGGACGAGGTCTGGGGCCAAGTGATCATCAACGAGACCTCGCCGGATATCGAGCTCTTCACCGCGACGCCACGCACCGGTGTGTGGCGCATCGACGACGACGGCCGTGTGTCCTTTGCGCGGCCCGCCAACGACTGGGCCACGCTGCTCGATGGGTCCGAGGCCTTCTACATGCGGGTCGCCGCGCCTGGCGACTTACGCTCGGAGGGCGCCCAACTCGGCGTACTGGTCACCCGCGGACACCTGCAGACCAACGACTACCGGCTGACCGAACGCTGCCAACGCTGGGTCAAGGGCATGAAGGCGAAGTTCGTCTCAACACCCCTGTCGCCGGCCGCGCCGATCGTCTCGCGGCTCGTCGCTCGCGCGTGAGCAGCGGCCGCCCGGACTGCTCGGTCGGCAACGGACCTGATCGCCCCCCTGCGGGTATCTCACTGGACAACTGGCTGTTAGAGCCATATTCGAAATGGTCATTCCAGCACGTCGAAGACTTCGTGCCGACCGCGGTAATCTCGCGCGGGACCGGGCCGACCGCGGCGTTGCCCGCGGCCAGTGCTCCGATGGCCGAGATCCGTGTGACCACCACTGGCGGGGTGGCCACCACCGTTGGCGCGGTGATGGCCACCACCGCTACCGACGGGTGGGCCGTCGCCTGCCGCGGTTCGATGGTGGCCGAGGAGTACCTCGACGGCTTGGGTGCCCAGACCCGCCACCTGCTGTTCTCGGTGAGCAAGTCGCTGGTGGCAGCCGTGGTCGGCGCGCTGCACGGGGCCGGTGCGATCGAGCTTGACGCGCCGGTCACGAAATATGTTCCCGCCTTGGCGAATTGCGGCTACACCGGTGCGACGGTGCGCCACCTGCTGGACATGAGGTCGGGTATCGCCTTTTCAGACAACTACCTTCACCCGACGGCGGAGATACACCTCCTCGACGAGGCGATGGGGTGGGCACCCCGGAGCAGTCCGGACGTCCCTTCCACGTTGCGTGACTTCCTGCTGACCTTGCGGCAGAAGTCGGCTCACGGCGGCCCGTTCGAATATCGCTCGTGTGAAACCGACGTACTCGGCTGGATCTGCGAGGTCGGCGGCGGCCAGCGGATGCCCGAGCTGATGTCGGAACTGCTGTGGAGCCGCATCGGCGCCCGTTGCGACGCCACCATCGGCATAGACGCGGCCGGGACCGGCTTTTTCGACGGCGGCATTAACGCTTGCCTTTCCGACCTGATCCGGTTCGGGTCGGAAAGGCAAGCGTTAATGCCGATGGTGG
>NZ_DASXHW010000442.1:0-21830 GCF_036488105.1 Mycobacterium sp.
GTGCGTCGATGAAGTCGTCGTTGGGATCTGCCTCGCCCGGCGTCGAGAACGTGGTCGCTGCCGTGATCAGACACCCGAGACCGATCAGCGCCCGCACCGTCAACGGCTGATTGTTCAACTGCGACATCCAGTTGCGACGCACACCCACCCCCCAATGTTCTGCGGTCGCATCGAACATTGGTCTATCGCGGTCACGTCCAGAACACGGCGCGGTAAAGGTTCGCCTACGTTTCGGTCGACGCGCGTCGACACGTGCTGTGCCACCGAGGTTCTTGGGCTTAGCCGGTTGACAATGCAGGGCATGACGGCACCGCTGGAGTCCGACGTTGACGCGTGAGATCTCGCGTCAGACGTTTCTGCGCGGCGCCGCCGGAGCCTTGGCCGCCGGCGCTTTCATGGGCTCTGGTCGCGCCAGTGGTGAACCGGTCGCCTCCGGCTGGGATGCGCTGTCCAGATCCATCAGCGGGCAGGTCATCCAGCCGAATGCTCCGCAATTCGGCTCGGCCAAAGCGGTTTTCAATACCAATTACAACGGGCTGACGCCGGCCGCGGTCGTTACGCCGGCGTCGGCGGCCGATGTGCAAAAGGCGATGGCGTTCGCTGCCGCTAACAACGTCAAGGTCGCGCCGCGCGGCGGTGGGCATTCCTACGTGGGGGCGTCGACGGCGAACGGCACGATGGTGCTCGACCTGCGGCAGCTGCCCGGGGGCATCGATTACGACGCCGCGACCGGTCAGGTCACGGTGACGCCCGCGACGAGTCTGTATGCGATGCACCAGGTTCTGGCGGCGGCGGGCCGGGGTATCCCGACGGGAACCTGCCCGTCGGTCGGTGCGGCGGGCCACGCCCTGGGCGGCGGGCTGGGCGCCCATTCTCGGCACGCCGGGCTGATGTCGGACGCCTTGCGGTCGGCCACGGTGGTGCTGCCTGGCGGCCAGACGGTCACCGCGTCCGCCGGCTCTCAGCCGGACCTGTTCTGGGCGTTGCGCGGCGGCGGTGGCGGAAACTTCGGCGCGACCACCTCGCTGACCTTTGCGACGTTTCCCACCGGCGAGGTCGACGCGGTGAACCTCAACTTCCCGCCGCAGTCGTTCGCGCAGGTGCTGGTCGGCTGGCAGAGCTGGCTGCGTACCGCCGATCGAAGCTGCTGGGCGTTGGCGGATGCCACCGTCGATCCGATGGGCACGCACTGTCGGATCCTGGCGACCTGCCCGGCCGGGTCGGGTGCCGGCGTGGCATCCGCCATCACGTCGGCCGTCGGCATTCAACCGAGCGGCACGGAAAATCACACGTTCAACTACTTGGACCTGACGAACTATCTGGCCGTCGGCAACCTCAACCCGTCGCCGCTTGGATACGTCGGCGGCTCAGACGTTTTCGCGACGATCACCCCGGCCGCTGCCCAGGGCATCGCCGCGGCGGTCGACGCGTTCCCGCGCGGGGCGGGTCGCATGCTGGCGATCATGCACGCGCTCGACGGTGCGCTGGCCGACGTGCCGACGGGATCGACGGCCTTTCCGTGGCGCCGGCAGTCGTCGTTGGTGCAGTGGTACGTCGAGACACCCGGCGACCCGTCCGCAGCGGTCGGGTGGCTCAGTGCGGCGCACCGGGCGGTGCAACCGTATTCGGTTGGCGGGTATGCGAATTACCTCGAGGCCAACCAGCCGGCGTCGCGGTACTTCGGACCGAACTTGTCGCGGTTGAGCGCCGTTCGGCAGAAGTACGATCCCGCCCGGGTGATGTTTTCCGGGATGCCGGTCTGAGGTTTGGTCTCGGCGGTTATCCACAGTTGCAGCTTCATCCACAATGTGGCTTCTCGGGCGGTGGCATGTCGGTGAGCGGCAATATAATTCGAACATGCGTTCCAGTAGTCGCGAAGAGATAGTCGAGCGGATCGGCGCTTTCCGTGACGGCGTATCCGGGCTGCTCGAGCTCTCCTTCGACGTGTTGACCACTCCGGAACGGCTCGCGGTGCTGGAACAGATCGAGCAGGAAGTCCGACGAGTGCCGACACCGTGCCATGAACTGATCAACGGTGTGCGGCGGCAGGCCACTGCAGCTGAACTCGGCGGCAGGTTGTCGCACGCGTTGGCTGACCGCTTGCGCATCAGCCGCGCTGAGGCCGGCCGACGTATTCGAGACGCCGAAGATCTTGGGCCGCGCCTTTCGGTCACCGGTGAACCATTGCCACCGCGGCTAGCGGCCACCGCTGAGGCGCAGCGCGCCGGAGCCATCGGTGACGGTCACGTTGCGGTGATTCGTGGTTTCTGCCACGGGCTGCCCGACTTCGTCGACGTCGAGACGCGCGAGAAAGCCGAAGCGCAACTTGCCCGGCTCGGTGGAGAGCATCGCCCCGACGAGTTGAGCAAGCTAGCCGAAAAGCTCACCGACTGCCTCAACCCCGACGGCACTTTCAGTGATAACGACCGGGCTCGTCGCCGCGGAATCGTGATCGGCAAGCAAGGTTTCGATGGGATGAGCACGATCAGCGGGTATTTGACCCCGGAGGCGCGGGCCACGTTCGACGCCGTGTTGGCCAAGTTGGCCGCTCCCGGCATGTGCAACCCGGACGATGACGCCCCGTGTGTTGACGGCCCACCGTCGGAGCAGGCTGCCGGAAGCGATTCCCGCAACAGCGCTCAACGCAACCACGATGCGCTCAATGCCGGCTTGCGAGCTCTTCTGTCGTCCGGGGAATTGGGTCAGCACAATGGTTTACCCGCGTCGATCATCGTCACGACCACCTTGCGTGAACTCGAGGCAGCCGCGGGCAAAGGACTAACCGGTGGCGGCACGCTGCTCCCAATGAGCGACGTGATCCGGCTGGCCGGCCACGCGCATCACTACCTGGCCATTTTCGACAAAGGCAAAGCCCTGGCGCTCTATCACACCAAACGACTGGCTTCGCCGGGGCAACGAATTGTGTTGTACGCCAAAGACCGCGGGTGCTCGTATCCTGGCTGCACCGTGCCCGCCAACCTCTGCGAAGCCCACCACTGCAACCCCTACGCCACCAACCCCGTCACCGATGTCAATCACATGACCCTGGCCTGCGGGCCCGATCACCCACTTGCCGAACAAGGCTGGACCACCCGCAAAAATCAGCGCGGTGACACCGAGTGGATCCCGCCGCCGTACTTGGACCGTGGCCAAGTGCGTGTTAACACGTTCCATCATCCGGAGAAGCTGCTGCTTAGCGGTGACGAGGAGGACGAGATGCCGCGGGCAGGCTAAGCTCGCCTTTGTGGGTGAGCTCGAGCCAAGCGGAAAACACCCAGGCCGGCGGATCGTCATACTGTGCTACATACACATCGGAGACTCTCCGTATTGATTCATCGAGCGATCCGGTCCATGCAACCAAACTGCCACCTTCGCCAGACAGATCGCCTAATTCGAATAGCCCGTCGCTGACCAAGGAGCGGATCGTCTCCAGGGTTTCGCGCTGCACCTCCGACACCGATGCCGACGGATTGTGCCGGCTGACTTGCGAATCGACGGCACCGAGGTCTACGTAGTCAGCTATCCCATCGGTGATTAGCTCGATGCGAACGTTCTCACGTGCTGGGGTCATTGACTGATCCTGCCTGCAAAGTGTGCTGTTCTGCTATGTCGAGGCGCCATCACGGTGACTCGACTTCGGGATTGGACAGGTCGTTTCGACCGAGTATCGGCGGTCCATCATGGCTGTGCGGCGGCAGCGCGCCGACGCGAGCTAACCTTTGGTATCCGCTTCGAGCGCTCGGGCTACTTGCTCGCCTTTATCGGTCAGCTTGAGCCAAGTGGAAAATACCCAAACCGGTCGATCGTCGTAGTGCGCCACATAGACATCGACGATCCTTTGTAGAGACTTCTCCAACGGACCGGCCCAAGCCTCCCAGCGCCCACCCTCGCCGGACATGGCTCCAAGGACGATCAGACCGTCGTCTGCCAGGGAGCGAATGGTCTCTAATGTCTCGTTCTGCACGTCGGGTACCGACGCCGACGGATGTTGCTGCTTTACGTAGTAGTCCACCTGAGTAATCGGCAACTCGCCCCCCGCTGCGGTGTCGAGAACTAGTTCCCTGCGTACCTTTTCGCGTGCAGTGCTCATTGGATAAATCCTCTGTCTCGTCGTTTTGACTATTATTCGGGCAACTCGCCGAGGTCATCTCTGCCGACTATTGGCGGGCCGTGATGAAAATGAGGCGACTCAATGAAGTGCGGGAAAGGGTTTGAGCCGGGAGTGCCAATCGGAGCGGACGGTTCGGGCGCGACTGGTGCGGCCCGCGGCGCCGCTGGCTCCACTGGCGCACTTTCCACCGGCGCGGACTCGGCTGGCGCGTGTGCCCTCGGCGCAAGCTCTTCTGGCGGACCCGCCGCTCGGACCGGAATGTCTGGTATGCCACCGCGAGCCGTATTGACATGAATCTTCTCGTACGGGCCGTCCGGGGGATTGAAGTCTAATGTGAGGCCGCTGTCGGAGGGTCGTAGGCCGACGATCGTCCCATCGCGGAGAACTCTCTCGGTGCCTTTATATGTGCTGCCCGGTGCGCGTTCCGTCGCGCCCTCGGCCGCCCAATTCCAAAGTCGTCGCAGGTCGTCTTCACTGCGAATCTCGCCAATGATTGGGCGTCTGCCTCGCGGCAGATTTCTGACCGCGTTGTGAAGATCTTGGCCGGTGGGACCCGGGCCGGGCGCCGGCGCGGGTGCTTGTTTCCAGTCGACGAGCTGAATCTTTCCGTCGTGAGCGACCGGTCTCTCGTTGAAGTTCAGGCTGCCGACATCATCAGCCGTGGCGGTGAGCTTCGCGCCGACTTCGCTGTCGGCAGCGAGGAGTTGGGCGGCGCGGCTACGAATGTCAGCGGCAAGCGCCTGAGCCTGCGCGTGGCGCGCCGCAAGCTCCGCCACGTCTCGTGACCTTTGCGTGTCAGTTAGCGAAAGATCCTCGCCCACAACGAAACCAGCCTGGTGAGCATCATCGACTTCATAGAGAACCGACCGTTGCGCTGCGCTGATATCGTCCGCAGCGTTGCGGGCGGTCAGCGCCGCGTCGCGCAACTGATCAGCCTTCGAGCTAACCATCGCCCTATCTGCAGTGGTCCGGTCAATCAGGGCATCGCGTGCTTGGCCATGCCAGTCCATGCCGAGCGACTGCTGCCACACCTGCCCGTACACGCTCTCCCAGCGGTCGGCGGTGGAGTGCCAATGCTCGGCGGCCTCGACGAGATGGTCGACATCCCAGGCATGTATCTGCGAGAGGGTAGGTAATCCGGTCGCCACCTGCGCCTCAGATCGATCCGCTCAGCGCGTTGAGCGGATCCGCGGAGGTTGCCTCATGGTTGGTATAAGCCGTGGCCGCCGAGGTGGTCTTGGCTGCGGTCATCAGCGTCCTTGCGGAGAGGACACCGCTCGCCGTCGCCACCGCGGCGTGTATCGCGGTGACCGCAGCGGCACTGGGCTGAAACGACACGCCCGGCATACTGGGCGTGGTGCCAGTCAGCTCATCGGCCAGGGTGTGCCACCCGTTGGCCGTGGCGTGTAGCTCCTGAGTTGCCGCCCGCAAAATTCCCATCACGCGAAGAGTAACGAGCACATTGGTGGTATCAAGTCAGTCCCACCTCAGGACAGCGTCGCCCGCACACACACCGTCACGTACGGCAGCGACAGACCACGGGCGTTCGCCAGTGCTGGATGGGTTGCCAGCAGCTCGCGTACCTGATCCAACGTCTTGGTGCGGACCTGCGTCGGCGAGGTGATGCAGTAGCTTCGCGATGCGACCAAGTCGATGAGTGCTTGCGGCGTAAGGTAATTCGTCCACTCGACCTGATGACGTTGCACATCGGTGAACGGCTCCGGCAGGGTCACGTGATCGCGCATCGGGTCGCCGTCGCGGCCGATGATGCGGCCGAGCTCTCGCACCCAGCCCAGTCGCTCGTCGCGGGTGTTCCACACCAAACCGAGTCGCCCGCCAGGTCGTAGCACCCGGGCCAGCTCAGGAATCGCCCGCGCCGGGTTGAACCAATGCCAGGCCTGCGCGACAAGTACGGCGTCAACACTGTTGTCCGCCAGCGGGATTTCCTCCGCGGTGCCGAGCAGCGCCGCGGTTTCCGGCAGCGACTTGCGCAGCATCTCCAGCATTTCGGCGATCGGGTCGACGGCGATGACGTCCAGCCCACGTTCCACCAGCCGGGTGGTCAGCTTGCCGGTCCCGGCGCCGAGGTCGAGCACGTCGCGGGCGCCAAGCGGCAGTAGCCAGTCGATCGCATCCGGCGGATAGGACGGACGGCCGCGCTCGTACGCGGCCGCTTCAGCGCCAAACGACAATGAGCGGGCCTGTGAGGACTGAGTCACCGGGGACACGCACCCTTAGCCGCCGCCACATCGAGGGTTTGGCGGACCAGTTCACCGACGGCCTCGGTTTCCACCAGGAACCCGTCGTGCCCGAATACCGAGTCGACCACCTGCAGCCCGTCGCAACCGGGCAGCAACTCGGCCAGTTCCTCTTGCAGCCGCAGCGGGTAGAGCCGGTCAGAGGTGATGCCGCCGACCACTGCCGGCACCGGGCAGCTGCGCAGCGCGGTCGCGACACCGCCGCGATCCCGGCCGACATCGTGACTGGACAGCGAGTCGGTGAGCACCACGTAGCTGCCGGCGTCGAAGCGCGACACCAGCTTGCCGCCCTGATGCTCCAGGTAGCTCTGCACCGCGTAGCGGCCACCGGATGTCGGATCCTCGTCGCCGTGGGCTTCGTTGGCGAAGCGGGTGTCCAGCTCGCCTTCACCCCGGTAGGTCAGATGCGCGAAACGGCGGGCGATCTCCAGACCAGCGTCGGGGGTACGTCCGGTGCCGTAATAGTCTCCACCGCGCCAGTTCGGGTCGGCCTTGATGGCCGCAATCTGCGTGCACTGGGTGCCGATCTGATCGGCGGTGGCACGCGCACCCACGGCGAGCAGCAAGCCGGCGCCCACCCGATCGGGATGGGCGACCATCCATTCCAGCGCCCGCGCGCCACCCATCGACCCGCCGAGCACCGCGGCGACTTCAGTAATGCCCAGCGCGGCCAGCGCCGCTACGTCCGCCTCGACCTGGTCCCGGATCGATATCGCCGGAAACCTTGAGCCCCAGGGCTTTCCGTCCGATGCCAGCGAGCTCGGCCCGGTCGAGCCGCGACAACCGCCCAGCACGTTGGTGGCCACCGCACACCAGCGGTTGGTGTCGATCGGTGCGCCCGGGCCCGCGATCCCGTCCCACCAGCCCGGCGTGGGATGCCCGGGCCCGGCAGGCCCGGTGATGTGCGAGTCGCCGGTCAGCGCATGCAGGACGACAACGACGTTGTCACGGGTCGGCGACAACTCGCCCCACCGCTGCACGGCGATGCTGACGTCGTCGAGCACCACGCCGCTTTCCAGCGTCAGCGAGCCGACGTCAACAATGCCGACCTCACCTTCGGCGGGCAGCGTCTGTGTCGGCACGTCAGAGATTGTCACCTGCGGCTCCTCAGAACGCCGCCACGGAGTGCGGATCGCCGGCGTGCGTGTGAGCGGCGGCGAATCCGAGTTCGAGGTCGGCCAGGATGTCGTCGATGCCCTCAATACCCACCGCCAGCCGCACCAAACCGGGGCTCACCCCGGTGGACAGCTGCTCGGCGGGGCTCAGCTGGGCGTGGGTCGTCGACGCCGGGTGGATCACCAGCGAGCGCACGTCACCGATGTTGGCGACGTGGCTGTGCAGCTTCAGCGCGTCGACGAACGCCTTACCGGCGTCCACCCCGCCGGCAAGCTCGAAGGCCAGCACAGCTCCGGTTCCCTTCGGCGCCAGCTTCTTTCCCCGCTCGTACCACGGCGAGCTGGGCAACCCGGCGTAGTTGACCGAGAGCACGTCGTCGTGACCGGCCAGGTATTCGGCGACACGCTGCGCGTTGGCGACGTGGCGCTCGACCCGCAGACTGAGGGTCTCCAGGCCCTGGGCAACCAGGAACGCGTTGAACGGCGATGCCGCCGAGCCCAGGTCGCGCAGCAGCTGCACGCGGGCCTTCAGCGCGAACGCGGGCGGTCCCAGCTCGGCGTACACCACGCCGTGATAGCTGGGGTCCGGCGTGGTGAAGCCGGGGAAGCGCCCCTGCGTCCAGTCGAAGGTGCCGCCGTCGACGATCACCCCGGCGATCGCGGCGCCGTGACCGCCGAGGTACTTGGTGGCCGAGTGCACCACGATGTCGGCGCCCTGCGATATCGGCTGCATCAGGTACGGGGTGGCGATGGTGTTGTCGACGATCAGCGGCACACCGTGCTCGTGGGCCACCGCGGAGACCCCGGGGGTGTCCAGGATGTCGATCTGCGGGTTGGAGATCGTCTCGGCAAAGAAAGCCTTGGTGTTGGGCCGCACCGCGGCCCGCCACGAATCCAGGTCGTCGGGATCCTCGACGAAGCTGACCTGGATACCGAGCTTGGGCAGCGAGTAATGGAACAGGTTGTACGTGCCGCCGTACAGCCGTGGGCTGGACACGATGTGGTCGCCCGCGGCGGCCAGATTCAAGATCGCGAACGTCTCCGCGGCCTGTCCGGAGGACAGAAACAGCGCGGCCACTCCGCCCTCCAGGGCAGCGATCCGTTGTTCGACGACGTCGGTGGTCGGGTTGCCGATCCGGGTGTAGATATTGCCCGGCACTTCCAGCCCGAACAGCGCCGCGGCGTGTGAGGTGTCGTCGAAGACGTAGGAGGTGGTCTGGTAGATCGGCAGCGCGCGGGCGCCGGTGGCCGCGCAGGGCTGCTGACCTGCGTGGATCTGCTTGGTCTCGAATGACCAGTGCGCGGTCGGATCGGTGTCGGGTTCAGAATCGGGGCTGGTTGTGGAACTCACGGTCGAATGCTTTCCGGGAAAATCTCAGCGACGCACGATAGGTCGGCCCACGTGGGTGCGCATCAGGTTTCCCTGTCTACTCCGGGGGGCCCATAACGGCGGACCCGCGCTTGCCGCGTAGTCACTACTGACTACGAAACCTGGTCATCACCCGGGGCACCCCACCGCGGTTGGAGGGTTGCCGGCCAGCAAGCCGGGGCTTGATGCTGGCGCTCATGACCGACACGGAGTTTATCTCATGTATCTAATTCGTCGCCACCAGTGCCTCGGGTGCTCGTAGATCAGTAGGACGCCATCGCTGGTTGATGGCGATCCGCTGCAGGTCGACGCCACGGTGAACACCCTTGCTAACGTGGCAGCCAGTTACACCGCGAACCCCGCCAGGATCTAACCGATACCGGGAGAAACACCGTGTGCGCCGACCAGCCGACCGTCATCTACACGCTGACCGATGAGGCGCCGCTGTTGGCGACCTACGCCTTTCTGCCGATCGTGCGGGCGTTCGCCGAACCGGCGGGCATCACGATCCAAACCAGCGACATCTCGTTGGCGGCGCGGATCCTGGCCGAGTTCTCCGATTACCTGACCGACGAGCAGCGGGTGCCCGACAACCTGGGCGAGTTGGGCCGGCTGACGAAGCTGGCCGACACCAACATCATCAAGCTGCCCAACATCAGCGCGTCGGTGCCGCAGCTGGTGTCCGCGGTCAAGGAACTGCAGGGCAAGGGATTCAAGATCCCCGACTACCCGCAGAGTCCGAAAACCGACGAGGACAAGGAAATCCGCGACCGCTACGCCAAATGTCTCGGCAGTGCGGTAAACCCCGTTCTGCGACAGGGTAATTCGGATCGTCGCGCGCCGAAGGCGGTCAAAGAGTACGCGCGTAAGCACCCGCACAGCATGGGGGAATGGTCGCAAGCGTCGCGCACGCACGTGGCGACCATGCGCCACGGGGACTTCTACCACGGCGAGAAGTCGATGACGTTGGACCGCGCTCGCGACGTGAAGATGGAGCTGAAGACCAAGGGCGGCAACACGATCGTGCTCAAGCCGAAAGTGTCGCTGCGGGACGGCGACGTCATCGACAGCATGTTCATGAGCGTGAAGGCGCTCCGTGAGTTCTACGAGGCTGAGATCGAGGACGCCTACAAGACCGGCGTGATGTTCTCGCTGCACGTCAAGGCGACGATGATGAAGGTCAGCCACCCCATCGTCTTCGGCCACGCCGTCAAGATCTTCTACAAGGACGCGTTTGCCAAACACCAGGAGTTGTTCGACGAACTCGGCGTCAACGTCAACAATGGACTCGTCGACCTGTACAACAAGATCGAGACCCTGCCCGCGTCGCTGCATGACGAGATCGTCCGCGACCTGCACGCCTGCCACGAGCACCGGCCCGAACTGGCCATGGTCGATTCGGCCAAGGGCATCAGCAACTTTCACTCACCCAGCGATGTGATCGTGGATGCGTCGATGCCGGCGATGATCCGGGCGGGCGGCAAGATGTACGGCGCCGACGGCCGGCAGAAAGACACCAAGGCCGTCAACCCGGAGTCCACGTTCTCCCGCATCTACCAGGAGATCATCAACTTCTGCAAGACGCACGGGCAGTTCGACCCGACCACGATGGGCACCGTACCCAACGTCGGCCTGATGGCACAGCAGGCCGAGGAATACGGCTCGCACGACAAGACGTTCGAGATCCCCGAAGACGGTGTCGCCGACATCGTCGACCTCGAGACCGGCGAAGTGCTGCTCACCCAAAACGTTGAGGCCGGCGACATTTGGCGGATGCCCATCGTGACCGACGCGGCGATCCGCGACTGGGTCAAGCTGGCGGTCAATCGGACGAGGAACTCGGGCATGCCGGTGGTGTTCTGGTTGGATCGGGAGCGTCCGCACGAGTACGAGCTGCGCAAGAAGGTCAACACCTACCTCGCCGACCACGACACCGAGGGCCTCGACATCCAGACCATGTCGCAGGAACGCGCCATGCGGCACACGATCGAGCGGGCCATCCGCGGCCAGGACACCATCGCCGCCACCGGCAACATCCTGCGCGACTACCTCACTGACCTGTTCCCGATCCTGGAGCTGGGTACCAGCGCCAAGATGCTGTCCATCGTGCCGCTGATGGACGGCGGGGGAATGTATGAGACTGGAGCGGGCGGTTCGGCGCCCAAGCATGTCCACCAGCTGGTCGAGGAGAACCACTTGCGGTGGGACTCACTCGGCGAATTCCTGGCGCTGGGAGCGTGTTTCGAGGACATCGGGATCAAGACCGGCAACGAGCGGGCCAAGATCCTGGGCAAGACGCTCGACGATGCGATCGGGAAGCTGTTGGACAACAACAAGAGCCCGTCGCGCAAAACCGGTGAGCTCGACAATCGCGGCAGCCAGTTCTACCTGGCGCTGTACTGGGCGCAGGAGCTCGCCGCGCAGCACGACGACGAGGAGTTGCGCAAGCATTTCGCCGCGCTGGCCGAGGAGCTGGGCAAAGACGAAGACGCCATCGTCGCCGAACTCGGCGAGGTGCAAGGCGAATCCGTTGATATCGGTGGTTATTACCGACCGGACGACGAGAAGCTCACCGCGGTGATGCGGCCGAGCAAGACGCTCAACGCGGCGCTGGCCGAGGCGCGCGACTGACCGTCAGTCGACCAGCCCGCGCAGCGTCTCGATCAGCTTGACCCGCTCGGCGGCCGTGCCGGCGACCGGTACCACGTTCAACGTGGTGACCCCGGCCTCACGGAAGGCCGCCACGCGTTCCTTGACGAACCCGGGCGTTCCGATCAGCGAGACGTCGCGCACCAGCTCGTCGGGAACGGCCTTGGCGGCAGCATCTTTGTCGCCGGCCAGATAGAGCTCTTGGATGCGGTCGGCCGCCGCGCCGTAGCCGTATCGGGTGGCCAGGGTGTGGTAGAAGTTCTTCCCCTTGGCGCCCATTCCGCCGATGTAGAGCGCTAGGTGCGGCTTTACGACTTCCCTTAGCGGCTCGACGTTTTCACCGATGGCCAGGGTCGGGCCGGCGAACACCTCGAGCTCGCCCAGGGCCGGGTCGCGGTTCGCCTTTCCGGTGGCCAGCGCATTGCCCCAGACGTCCTGCGCCTTCTCCGGGAGGAAGAAGATGGGCTGCCAGCCTTCGGCGACCTCGGCGGCCAGCTCGACATTCTTGGGTCCCAGCGCGGCGATCAGAACCGGAATACGTTCGCGGACAGGCTTATTGATGAGCTTCAGCGCCTTGCCCAGGCCGGTGCCCTGTTCGGCGGGCAGCGGAATCGTGTAGTGAGTGCCCTCGTAGCGCAGCGTCTCGCGCCGCCACACCTGGCGGCAGATCTCGATGACCTCGCGGGTGCGTGCGATCGGCGCGTCGTAGGGCACGCCGTGGAAACCCTCCATCACCTGGGGGCCCGACGCGCCCAAGCCGAGGATGAACCGGCCGTCGGAGACGTAGTCCAGACCGGCGGCCGTCATCGCGGTCAATGTGGGCGTGCGGGTGTAAAGCTGGAGGATGCCCGATGCCAGCTCAACACGATCGGTGCTGGCGGCCAGGTATCCCAGGGCGCTGACCGCGTCGAACGAATACGCTTCGGGGACAAAGACAATGTCCAAACCCGCGCGCTCGAGGTCAGCCACCTCGGCGGCGACCTCCTTGAAGCCGCCCGCGTAGTTGATCCCTAATCCGATTCGCATGCCTGGGCTCCCTATGCCGTCGAGGCCTTGGTGAACTGGTCGGCCAGTTCGACGGCCTCCTGCTGAATCCTGCCGAATTGTGCGCCCATTGCTTCGGCCAAAGCCGTCGCACCGGAAAGCGGTCGCACCATCACCTTAAGGTCGTCGATCAGACCGTCGTCGTTGACGTGCAGGAAATCGCAACCGTTGACCGTCACGCGCGGTGCGCCGGCGATCCCGGCCTCGAACTCAAACGCGTGGTTACCGCCGCTGCTGTCGTGGATCTCGCGGACATAGCGAAAGTCCTCGAAGACCCGCAACACGCCGCGCAGGATCGCGGCGGTAATCGGCTTGCCGACGTACGGCTTGAAGGCCACCGGGCTGGTGAATACGACGTCGTCGGCGAGCAAGGCCTGGATGGCCGCTTCGTCGCCTTCTTCGACTGCCTTACGGAACGGGTGGGTAGCGGACACGGAGCACCTCGCATAGTCAACTTATTGAGTAGGTGTGGTTGACACTAGAGGGCTGACCGCCGCACGTCTATGTGCACTTAGTCACTTTGTTGATTAATCAGATGTCGTACTATGAACCGATGTCGCTGCGTGATGCCGTTCTGGCCGCTCTTCTGGAGGGCGAGTCGTCCGGCTACGACCTGGCCAAGGATTTTGACGCGTCGGTGGCGAACTTCTGGATGGCTACGCCGCAGCAGCTCTACCGCGAACTGGAGCGTCTTGCCGAGCAGGGCCTGATTCAGGCGCGCATCGTCGAGCAGGAGCGCCGGCCGAACAAGCGGATGTTCTCACTGACCCAGGCGGGTTACGAGGCGATCCGGCAATTCACCGGGCGGCCGCCGAAACCCTCGGTGATCCGCGACGAGCTGATGATCAAAGTGCAGGCCTTCGATGTCGGTGACGCGGCGGCCGTCCGCGACTTGATCATCGAACGGCGGGAGTGGGCCCAGGCGAAAGTCCAACGCTACGGGCGGCTGCGCAACCGCATTCTGGACGGCCTCAGCGAGGAGGAGTTTCTGGCTACCGCGCCACGAGTGGGGCCGTATCTGACGCTGATGCGCGGGATCGCATTCGAGGAAGAAAACCTTCGATGGGCCAAGCGGGCGCTGGCGATCGTCGAACAGCGTCAGGGCGCCGGGTCCGTCAGGTAGTGCGCGAGCACCGGCCGCAGCCAGTTGATCAGCTGAGGCCTAGCTGGCGGGCGGGTCCTCGACTGCGCGCAGCGGCGTGCTGTGCTCGTCAAGAAAGGCAGTGATGGTCTCGGTCACCCGATCCGGAGCCTCGAACATCGGGATGTGCCCGACGTCGTCGAGCTCGGTGATACGCGTCTCGGCGGGGAGCTGCGCCTGGTAGTACCGGAGAGACCGCGGTGCGGGGAACACTCGGTCTTTTCCGCAGATCACCAGGTGCGCGGGGACCGCGGTCTGGGCCAACTCCAGCAGTCCGGGCATCAGCAGCGCTTTGCCCATCAGCTGGAAGTAGGCGGGGCAGTGCGCCGCGTCGTCGGCGATGGCCTCGAGTTCACTTTCGCTGACCCCGTCCGGTGATGCGCTGATCGGCAGCGTGGCAAGCCGGCGACTGAAAGGCAGCCGCAACGCGCGCGGCCCTGCCAAGCGGGCCAGTGCCAAGAAGGGCAACCCACTGACGAACTTGGCGATCACCTCGAATTTGGTCGGGGCCCAGCGGGTCCAGCCGCCGGCCGGTGCGATGCCGGTGACCGTGCGTGCCCGGCCGCGGCGTTCCAGCTCGAACGCGACCCAACCGCCCAGTGAATTGCCGACGATGTGGGCGGTGTCCCAGCCCAATTCGTCCAGCTGCCGCTCGACGTGGTCGGCCAACAGCGACGAGCTCAGGAACCATGTGCCTGCGCGTGGGCCGCCGTTGTGGCCGGCCATTGTCGGAGCAAACACCTCGTAGCGGCCGGTATCGGCCAGCTGCGGTGCCACCTTCTGCCACACCAGTTGCGAGATCAGGAAGGGGTGCAGCAACAACACCGGTTCGCCTGAGCCGAGATGGATCGGCGCGCGGGAGGTCATTGAGCCGACATTAAGGTGATACCACCGGTACCGCAAGAAGCGCTGGTGTCCGCGTGAAAAGATCGGGTCATCATGACGACCGCTACTGGATCGCGCCGGGTTTTCTCCGGTGTGCAGCCCACCTCCGACTCGCTTCACCTCGGAAATGCGTTGGGCGCCGTGACCCAGTGGGCTCAGTTGCAGGACGACCACGATGCCTTCTTCTGCGTCGTCGACCTGCACGCCATCACCGTCCCGCAGGATCCCGCCGTATTGCGCCGTCGCACCCTGGTGACCGCAGCGCAGTATCTGGCGCTGGGCATCGACCCCGGCCGCAGCACCATCTTCGTGCAGAGCCACGTGCCCGCGCACACCCAGCTGGCCTGGGTGCTGGGCTGCTTCACGGGTTTCGGCCAGGCCTCGCGGATGACGCAGTTCAAAGACAAGTCGTCACGTCAGGGCAGTGACGCGACCACGGTGGGTCTGTTCACCTACCCCGTGCTGCAGGCCGCCGACGTGCTGGCCTATGACGCCGAATTGGTGCCGGTCGGTGAAGACCAGCGTCAGCATCTGGAGTTGGCGCGCGACGTCGCGCAACGGTTCAATGCCCGCTACCCGGACACGTTCGTGGTCCCCGAGGTCCTGATTCCCAGGGCCACCGCAAAGATCTACGACTTGCAGGATCCGTCGTCGAAGATGAGTAAGTCGGCAGCCACCGACGCCGGCTTGATCAGCCTGCTCGATGCGCCAGCGGTGTCGGCCAAGAAGATTCGGTCGGCGGTCACCGACAGCGAACGGGAGATCCGCTTCGACCCGGACGCCAAGGCCGGCGTGTCGAACCTGTTGAGCATTCAGTCCGCCGTCACCGGTGTCGACATCGACACGCTGGTCGGAGGATACGCGGGACGCGGTTACGGCGATCTGAAAAAGGACACCGCCGAGGCTGTCGTGGAATTCGTGACCCCGGTCAAGACGCGGGTCGACGAATTGTTGTCAGATCCAACAGAACTGGAGGAAGTGCTGGCCACCGGCGCTGCACGGGCCGATGCCGTAGCCGCGAAAACGGTCGACCGGGTTTATGACCGGCTCGGGTTCCTACCGAGACATCCCTAGCGGGTTTTCGTGAGTGAGCCGGTCAAGCCAGGAATCCTCGATCGACTTCGGGCGCGGTACGGATGGTTCGACCACGCGATGCGGGCCAACGACTGGTTCGACGATTGCAACGGCAACTTTTTTGCGGCCGGGCTGACGTACTACACGATCTTCGCGTTGTTCCCTTTGCTGATGGTCGGTTTCAGCGTCGCCGGCTTCCTGCTGTCGCGACGGCCCGACGTGCTGAGCGCGATCGACAACAGGGTCAGGGCAGCGGTGCCCGGGGCGCTGGGGCAGCAGATGCTCGATCTGATGAATTCGGCGATCAACGCACGGGCCTCAGTCGGCATCATCGGCTTGAGCGCGGCGGTCTGGGTCGGCCTGAACTGGATGAGCAATCTTCGGCTTGCGCTGACCGAAATGTGGCGGCAGAGCAACGGTTCGCACGGATACATCCGCTCCAAGTTCTCCGATCTGGCTGCGATGGTGTCGTCTTTCGTGGCAATTTTCGCCACGCTCGCGCTCAGTGCGCTGGCCGGTGCGGCGCCGATGGCCCGGGTACTGGGGTGGCTGGGTCTTCACGACCTGCCGGTGTTGGACGCGTTACTTCGCGCGGTCTCGGTGTTGGTGTCGTTCCTGTTCTCGTGGTTGGTGTTCGGCTGGATGATCGCCCGGTTGCCGAGGGAGCCGGTCAATTTCGCCAGTTCAATCCGGGCCGCGCTGCTCGCGTCGATCGGCTTCGAACTCTTCAAGATGGTTGGCACCATCTATCTGAAGTCGGTGCTGCACAGCCCGGCTGGTGCCACATTCGGGCCTGTGCTGGGTCTGATGGTGTTCGCGTACGTGACGGCACGGCTACTGCTCTTCGCCACCGCGTGGGCGGCGACGTCGACGGACAACCCGCACGCGCCGCCGGCGGCGCCGCTCGAGCCACCCGGGCCCATCACCATCACACCTCGCGTGCAGGTGACCGAGGGATTCAAGACCCGCGAGCTGCTCGCCGCCGCCGTGGTGGGCGCTGTTGGGGCACTGGGCCTTTCCCGGCTGACGCGGCGCAACAAAGACTAGCCTCAGCCGGGCACTCAACATCGCGGGTATTTCTTTCGCGAAACGATTCGGCCACGTGTGGGCGCGTCGGTCTCCAGACGTGTCATTCTCTTCGAGCAGGAATATGTTCCGCTACGCAAAGGCGGGTAGGCGATGTCAGCTGAAAATCTCTTTCACAAACTAGCCGCGGAGACTATCGGCACCTTTTGGCTGGTGCTCGGCGGCGTTGGCAGCGCGGTCTTCTCGCTGAAGGCGCAGTCCGATCTCTTCTCGATCGGTATCGGTTATCTCGGTGTCGCGCTCGCGTTCGGTTTGACCGTGCTGACCGGCGTGTACGCGTTCGGGACGATCTCCGGCGGGCACTTCAACCCAGCGGTCACGTTGGGTGCGGCGTTGGCTCGCCGCGTCGAATGGAAAGTGCTGCCGGGATATTGGATCGCTCAGGTGATCGGCGGTCTGCTCGGCGCGCTGGTGGTGTACTTCATCGCGTTCGGCAAGCCCGGCTTCATCGCGACGGGCCACATGGCGGCCAACGGCTATGGCGTCCATTCACCCACGGGTTACTCGCTGGGTGCCGTCATCCTGGCCGAGATCGTCTTGACGGCCGTCTTCCTGTTCGTCATCCTCGGCTCGACCGACGCGCGGGCGCCGAAAGGCTTCGCGGGCTTGGCTATCGGCTTGACGCTTACGCTGACCAATCTGGTGGCCATTCCGATCTCTAACGCGTCGATCAACCCGGCCCGATCGACCGCTGTCGCGTTCTTCAACGGCGACGGTGCTCCCGCGCAGCTGTGGGTGTTCTGGCTGGCACCTCTGGTCGGCGGGGCGATCGCCGGTATCGCTTATCCGTTGTTGTTCGGCCGGGTCGAGGAGGCCCCGCCCACCAAGACCACCTAGCTCACGACCTTCAGGCCCGCGATGCAGCCGACCACACCGGCGATCAGCAACACCTTGACCGGCGACGCCGTCTCGTCGCCGGTCAGCATCGCGTAACCGACAGTGAGCACCGCTCCGATGCCGACCCAGACCGCGTAGCTGGTTCCGGTCGGCAGGCTGCGCATCGCGAATGCCAACCCCGCCATCGAGAACAGCAGCGAGACAGCGAAAATTAGCGACGGAAGCAGCCGGGAAAAGCCGTCGGATCGATCCATCGCGGTCGCCCACACCGCCTCGAGAACTCCGGACGCCACCAACACCAGCCAGGCCATCGGGCACCTCTCCTATCGCCGTCTTGTCGCTGGCCGGGTACGGTGCGCCTCGTCCGGTGTCAGTTGCTGACCCGTTGGACGGTAGCAAACCTTATCGACCGGCTACCCAGCTGCCGCGAGCCATGACGGCGCTGACCCGATAATCCGGTTCCAGCGCAACAAGATTGGCTTCGGCGCCGACGCACAGACTTCCGGCGCCATCGAGGCCGAGCGCCCGGGCCGGGGTTGTCGACGTCATGCGCACGGCGGCGGCCAGGTCGGTGTGCCGGTCTGAGCCGTGGCCGGCGATCGCGCCGAAGAGCTGATCCATTGTGGCGGTGCTGCCCGCGATGGTCGACGTGCCGCGTACGCGGGCCACCCCCGCGATGACGTCGACCGCCACTGCGCCGAGCTGAAATTCGCCGTCGCCGACTCCCGCCGCGGCCGTGGCATCGGTAACCAACGCGACCCGGTCGGCCCCGGCCGCCTCGATCGTAGCGTTCACCATCGCGGGGTGGACGTGGACGCCGTCCGCGATCAATTCGACGGTCACCCGTGGATCCTGCAGCAGCGCGAGCACCGGCCCGGGTTCGCGGTGATGCACTGACCGCATCGCGTTGAACAGATGTGTGCCGACCGTTGCGCCCAGCTCGATGGCTCGGCGGGTCTGCTCGTAGTCGGCATCGGTATGGCCAAGGGCCACAACCACTCCGGCGTCGACCAGGCGGACGATCGCGTCGTCACTGCCGGGGCGCTCGGGTGCCAGAGTGACCATCCGGATGGCGCCATCGCCCGCGGCCAGCAACCCGTCGATCTCGGCCGGCGTCGGGTCACGCAACTGCGTGCTGTCGTGCGCTCCGCAGTGCGCCGCGCTCAGCCACGGCCCCTCCAGGTGGATACCGGCCACGATGCCCTCGCGGGCCGCCTCGGCGAGCACCCGAACGGCCGCAAGCAGATCGGCCGACGATGCGGTGACCAGGCTGGCCAGCGTGGTGGTCGTACCGTGCTCGCGGTGAAATCCGGCCGCTCGCTGTATCTCTGCGGCGTCGCCGCCGGTGTAGGTGGCGCCGCCACCCCCATGGACGTGGATGTCGACGAAGCCGGGGACGATCACCGCATCGGGCAGGTCGACATCTGCGGGATGCGGTGGTGCGCCCCCACCGCAGCCCACGATCCGGTCGCCTGAGGTTTCAACCCAACCCAGGCCGCAGACACCCTGTTCGAGCACGACGGTGCCCGCGGCGATCAGCGGCATGCCGGTACATCCGTTGCCGCACTGATGGTTTCGACAGGCCAGCGGCCGTTGTTCTCCCAGAAGTGGCGGATGTCTTCGAGTTGTCGTCCTTTGGTTTCCGGGGCGAACCGGTAGACCATGACGAATCCCGCGCTCGCCAATAGGGCGAAGACGGTGAACATCCCGGCGCCGCCGAGGTTGTTCAGCATGGTCAGAAAGACGGATTCGATCAGCGCGTTGGCCGTCAGGTTAGCGGTGAGCATCGCGCTGGAGCCCAGTGACCGCAGGTGTGCCGGGAAACTCTCCCCGGCGTAGACCCAGACCAAGGCGCCGAATCCGAAGGTGAAGCCCATGGTGAACATCAACAGCCCGGCGTATCCGAATCCCGAGACCGCACTGGATTTCGCCGTGAACACGGCGATCAGCACCGCGTCGCCGAGAATCATCGTTGCGATGCCGGACAACAGAATCGGTCGCCGCCCGATCCGGTCGACCAGAACCAGCGAGGCCAGCACAGCGGCAAGCGATGCCAACTGTACGAGCGCGGGCAGCACCAGCAGGGCGAAGTTGCCTTGAAATCCCATGGCCTGGAACAGCAACGGGCTGTAGTAGATGATGCCGTTGATGCCGCTCAGCTCGGCGAAGAAACCGAGCCCGACGACGAACAACGTGGCGCGAAGATACGGCAGGCGAAGCATCTCGAGGATCGATCCGCCCCGTTCTTCGCGCATGGCGTCGGCGATCTCGGCGAGTTCCTTCTCGACGTCGCTGTTCGGTTCGATCCGCAGCAGCGAACGGCGGGCATCGTCGACTCGATTCTTGAACAGGTACCACCGTGCGGTATCGGGTGTGGAGGCCAACAGCGGCAGAACCAGCAGAGCTGGGACTGATGCCAGGCCGAGCATCCATCGCCAGCTGCCCGAATCCGCCAGCATGAAAGCGGACAGATAACCCGCGATGATCCCCAGAATGGTCGCCACCTGGTAAGTGACCAGCAGCGAACCGCGCAGCCGGGCCGGCGCCGATTCGGCGATGAACACCGGAGTAACGGTGGCGGACAAGCCGATGGTCATACCGAGCAACATGCGTGCCGCCATCAGCCACGGCATCGACACAGCCGCGGCGCCCAGCAGCGAGAACACCGCATAGCCGGCCGCCACCAACATCATCGAGCGCTTGCGCCCGATCGCGTTGGCCAGGAATCCGCCGCTCAGCGCACCGCAGATCTCGCCGATCACCACGATCGTGGTCAGCAACTCCTGCTTGCGGACGGTCAAGTTGAAATCGTTGGTGATGAACAGCAGTGCACCGGCGATGTTCGACAAGTCGTAGCCGCAGATGATGCCCAGGGTCGCCGCAGTGACGGCAATCAGCAATCGCCGTCGGGTTCGCAGAGACTCGCCGATGCGGCCCACAATCTCCCCTCCGGGTAGCCGCCCGGACCGTGGTCGCCGCCTAGTGCTGCGGCCGCCGGTTCGTCGAGCGGGCCACCATAATCAAGCCGAACACGACGACCGTACCGATGACCCCGACGCCGACCCTAACCGGCAAAGCGTCCGCGGCGGGGATGAGCGCGGCGGCATCCGAGGCGGGCCCGGCGGGGTTGTCGCCGGTCCCCGCAGGCTTCGGGGTCGTCAGCGACGGATCGGGTTCGATCAGTGTTCCCACCCGTGTTCCCGGCGCAGTCGCAAAGCCGTAATCCAGCAAATGCGCCGCTTGCTGCCACGGCGCGATCGGCTGACGGGTGCCGTGCAGCAACACCGCCAGCAGCCGGCGCCCGTCCCGGTTCGCGGCGCCGACAAACGTCTGTCCGGCGTCGTCGGTGTAGCCGGTCTTGCCGCCGAGCGCGCCCGGGTAGTGGTAGAGCAGCTGGTTGTCGTTTTCCAGCTGGTAGCCCGGGCTGTCGGCGTGTCCGGGGAAGTCGAACTTCTCGGTATGCACGATGTCGGCGAAAGTCGAGTTCTGCCAGGCGTATCGATAGAACAACCCGATGTCGTACGCCGAGGTGCTCATACCGGGCCCATCCAGCCCCGACGGCGTAACGGCGCGGGTGTCGCGGCCGCCGAGTTTGGCGGCCAGCGCGTTGATCTTGTCCAGCGTCGCCGGCATGCCGCCCAGTTGGGTGGCCAGCGAGTGCGCGGCGTCGTTGCCGGAGTGCATCAGCAGTCCATGCAGCAACTGGTTGACGGTGTAGGTGCCACCCGGGGCAACGCCGACCCGGGTGCCCTCCGCGCCGGCATCGTCGGGCGTGCCGTCGACGGTCTTGTTGAGGTTGAGCTCGCGCAGCGACGCCATCGCGACGAGCACCTTGATCACACTGGCCGGGCGGTGACGACCGTGCGGGTCGCGGGCGGCGACGATGGCGCCGCTGTCCAGATCGGCCACCACCCAGGCATCGGCGGAGACGTCGCCCGGCACCGGGGGAGTGTTTGCCGCAGTGACCACGCCGCAGCCGCCCAGCGAGTTACCGCCGATCGGCGAGGGCGGCACCGGCAACGGCAACGGCGGGTCGCCGGCCTGCGGGACTTCCGAGGAGTCCACCGCGGGCGGGGTCGCCACCTTGAACGGGCACAGGTCGTGCACGACGGCGGGGTCGGCGAACGCGACGGGCATGCCGAGCAGCGCCGGCGCGGTCAGCATGCCCAGCAACCACACCTGCGCGGCCGCTGCCAGGCATGACGCGCGGCGGAAGGCGGGCCCTGAGAGAAACATTGCTGTGCAGAGTAGGCGATCAGCG